>NZ_VOYP01000023.1:0-57317 GCF_013420235.1 Acinetobacter sp. YH01022
TTGAAAACATTTAGAATATTAAGTGAACGCTATCGAAATAGACGGAAAAGATTCGGTTTACGCATTAACTTAATCGCTGCACTGGTAAACCGGATAAATTTTCAATAATGACTTTCGCAAGAGATCTAATATGTATTTTTAATGAGTAGGGTATCTCAAAATAAAAAATCAGGTGGATAAAAAAAGCCAATTCAGGAACTGGCTTTCAAGATCGGTTTTATGAAATAGGATTAAAGCTTAGCGACTAGCTCTACGGGCCTTGTTTTCTGGCTTAGGCGCAGAAATTTCACGTTCACCTTGCCAGACATCCATAAAGTCTTTTTCGTTGATATTGTAGAGTTCAAGCAAAGCCAGAATGACTCCGCCAAACATCATCGAACCTTCTGAATGGTCTTGCCAGTCAAAAATCTTACCGTTTAACACATGCAAAATGTCTGAAATTTCAAAATTTCGGTCCCGGCCATTACTGTCGGTTGGGTACATTTGGGTATTGAGAATAATTCGGGCGGCACTTTTTTCATTTTCTGATAAATCTAAAGAGGCAGTAATATCTTCATCTGGGGAGGAGAAGATGACCTCATCGGTAAATACCGTTCTGAGAAAATGACGGGTCAGCTTGGGTAAGGCTCTTTCTACAAAAGGACGGAATGAAATGGGAAAAATCACATTATGTGAAATACCCTTAAACATTGGGGCAATTTCTTCGGTTTTATAGCCAGCAATGCCACAACCCACCGAGGTAATGAAATAGGTCATTTTCGGATGATTTTTGGTATAAATCTTGAAGTCATCAATATAGTGCTGAATTTGCGACAAGGGCATCTGTTGCAAATGTTCGTTCATGGTGGGAATGGCATAACTTTGACCTGACCAGCCACGTCCTACGCCTTGCATTGCGCCAAAATATTGCAGGGCAGTACGCGCAGCCCCACCTGCATGGTTTCCTGCCATGTTGCTGCCAAAGACAAAAACGGTATCTTCCGGTAGATTTTTGACAATACTTTCGTCATGGTAATGGTAAGTCATAGGCTTTATTGTGATCATGAGGCTTTGTCTCATGTTGCTATTGAATGCACATGCGGTCAAGACAAAAATGTTGGAATTTTCTTTATATGAGTCCCTCGCTAAATATCAGGAGATTGATATTGAATGTTGAGCTTTAACCCTCATATCATTCAAACTGCATTAGTGTATAGAAGCTGAATAATATGTCGGATAGTCATCAACCTTTTGAATTAGTGACCAGCTATCAGCCTGCGGGGGATCAGCCACAAGCCATTGAAAAATTAGTCAAAGGTATTCAAAAAGGCTATCACGACCAGTTGTTGTTGGGGGTAACCGGTTCAGGTAAAACCTATACCATGGCCAATGTGATTTCCCAGTTACAGCGTCCTACCATCGTCATGGCACATAACAAAACCTTGGCTGCACAGCTGTATGGCGAGTTCAAGTCATTTTTCCCGAATAATGCGGTTGAATATTTCGTCAGCTATTACGACTATTATCAGCCTGAAGCGTATGTGCCATCTTCCGATACCTTTATTGAAAAAGACTCGGCGATTAATGACCATATAGACCAGATGCGCCTTTCAGCGACCCGGTCATTACTCGAACGCCGTGATGCCATCATTGTCGCGTCGGTGTCTGCTATTTATGGTCTGGGTGATCCGAATGCCTATATGAGCATGTTGCTGCATATTGTGCAGGGCGACCGGATCAGCCGTGATGACATTATTCGCCGTCTGGTAGAAATGCAATATAGCCGTAACGAACTGGAATTCTTGCGTGGTACTTACCGTATCCGTGGTGAAATTATTGATATTTTCCCGGCCGAGTCGGATCAGGATGCCATCCGCATTGAACTGTTTGATGATGAAGTCGATTCCATTCGCTGGTTTGATCCCTTAACCGGAAAAATGGTGCGTAAAGTACCGCGTGTGACCATTTATCCTAAAAGTCATTATGTTACTCCGAAGGATAATTTACAGCGTGCCATTGGTACCATCCGTGAAGAACTTCAGGAGCGTTTAGGCTTCTTTAGGGCCAATGACAAATTACTGGAAGCACAGCGTATTGAACAGCGTACCCGCTATGACTTGGAAATGATGCAGCAATTGGGCTATACCAACGGCATCGAAAACTATTCACGTCATTTGTCCGGTCGACCGGCAGGCGAGGCACCACCGACCTTATTTGACTATATTCCCGATGATGCCTTGCTGATTATTGATGAATCGCATGTCACGGTGCCACAAATTGGTGCCATGTATAAAGGCGACCGCTCACGTAAGGAAAATCTGGTCAATTATGGTTTCCGTTTGCCAAGTGCGCTGGATAACCGTCCGATGCAGTTTGAAGAATGGGAACGTATTATTCCATCCACGATTTATGTCAGTGCAACACCGGCAAAATATGAGCTGGAAAAAGCGCAGCAAATTGCCGAGCAGGTGGTTCGCCCAACCGGACTGGTCGATCCTGAAATAGAAATTCGTCCCGTGCTGACTCAGGTCGATGATGTGCTTTCGGAAATCAATATCCGTAAGGAACTGGATGAACGTGTTCTGGTCACGACCTTGACCAAACGCATGGCGGAAGACTTAACCTCGTACTTGAAAGAATACGGCGTCAAGGTGGCTTATCTGCATTCAGACATTGATACCGTAGAACGGACCAAAATTATTCATGAGCTACGTAGCGGTGTGCATGACGTACTGGTCGGGATTAACTTGCTGCGTGAAGGTCTGGATATGCCGGAAGTGTCCCTTGTGGCCATTCTGGACGCCGATAAAGAAGGCTTCTTGCGCTCGGAACGTTCATTGATCCAAACCATTGGTCGTGCTGCACGTAACGTGAATGGTAAAGCCATTCTGTATGCGGATCGCATTACCGACTCCATGCAAAAAGCCATGGATGAAACTGAGCGCCGCCGTGCCAAACAGATTGAGTTTAATACCCTGCATGGTATTACACCGCGCAGTACCAAGCGTCAGAATAACCAGGATATCGATACCGGTGAAGTGCTGACTGATGACCAAATTGACGAGAAGATTTCGGATCAGGCCCGTGCCCTAAGTGCCGATGAGCGTCATATTTTGGCTGATCCTAAATTGCTGGCAAAACATTTGTCCAAACTTGAAAAAGAGATGCTCAAAGCTTCGAAAGAATTGCAGTTTGAACAGGCAGCGCGACTGCGTGATGAAATAGTTCGTCTGAAGGCACAGATGCTGAGTTAGCTTGATGATTTTCATTGCAAAATAATTAAGGTCTGTTGGCAATCCATATATGAAATGTCAACAGACCTTACATAACGCTACAGTATGGTGGGGTTGGAGTCGTTATTTTTAAATGTGTAAGCACTTAAAGAATTTAAAATTTTGACTGAAAGGTACTTTTATGACAGGCGATAATCTTCCAAAAGCGGGCTATAAACTGGCTAAAATTGCCGTCGGTGGAGCTGTATTGCTGGGTTTGGGTATGGCGACAATGGCATATGCGCAAACCAAGCCACTACAAACGGTGGAAAAGGTTGAGCTGGATAAATATCTGGGTGTCTGGTATGAAGTGGCTCGCAAGCCGCTGTATTTTCAAAATAAGTGTGATCGTGATGTCACCGCGACCTATACCCTGAACGAGAACGGCAATGTGGTTGTAGATAACCGCTGCTATACCAAAGAGGGTAACCTCACCCAGTCGAGTGGAGAGGCATTTATTGAAAATGCACCTTTTAATAGCAAATTAAAAGTCAGTTTCTTGCCTGAGGCGATTCGCTGGTTACCCTTCGGTCGAGGGGATTATTGGGTGCTTAAGCTTGATGAGAATTATCAGACGGTATTAGTGGGGGAACCACGCCGCAAATACATGTGGGTATTGTCCCGTACTCCACAACCTGATCAGGCAGTCGTCAACGAATATTTGGAATATGCCAAGTCGTTGGGCTATGACGTGGGTGATGTGATTCATACCAAGCAGACGATCAGGTAACATACTACATACTTTAACAAAAGTTCAAAACCATGCTTAGGCATGGTTTTTTATTTGTTAAGATAGCTCCGATTTTAAAGTTGAATGATCCAGTATTTTGGATGGTTTCGCAAAGTCATGAAATGAATAATCCCCTTGAGGTAAAAGATGTATAAAGGCTTGGCTTTGTCAGTATTGGCATCCGTTACTTTTGGGGTGTTGTATTTTTATACGCAATTTTTAAAACCTTTGGACAGCGAACAGACTTTTGCCTGGCGCATGCTGGCCACGCTGCCTTTTCTAACCCTGTTTATGTGGTGGTCGGGTGATTTGCAGCATATTTCCCAGATTTTTAAGCGTATGGTTAAACAGCCTGTGTTCCTGATCTGGCTGATTTTTAGCTCCCTGCTTTGTACCACACAACTGTGGCTGTTTCTCTGGGGTCCCATTAATGGCCGTGGTCTGCAAGTTTCACTGGGGTATTTCCTGTTGCCTTTGGTGATGGTGCTGGTGGGTTGTGTGCTTTATAAGGAAAAACTGTCGAAATGGCAGTTGGCTGCCGTGATATTGGCCATTTTAGGGGTAGGACACGAAATCTGGCGCATCGGCAGTATCGCCTGGGAAACAGTTTATGTCGCTTTGGCTTATCCCTTATATTTCTTTTTACGCCGGGTCTTTAAAACGGATCATTTGGGCGGTTTCTGGTGGGATTTATGCCTCATTTTGCCAGTGGCTTTTTACTTGGGCTTTATGCATAGCGATAGTCTGAGTTTAATGGCTCATTTTCCACATTTAATTATCGCCGTGATTGGCCTGGGTTTTTTAAGTGCGTTGGGACTGGGCAGTTATATGCTGGCCAGCCGTTATTTGCCTTTTGTGATTTTTGGATTGCTGAGTTATCTCGAGCCCGTGCTTTTGGCCTTTGCTTCTATTGTGTTAGGGGAGCGGGTTGAGGCAGGAGAATGGCTGACGTATATCCCCATCTGGATTGCCGTTTTATTGCTGGTCATTGAGGGCACAATTCATATCATCAAACAAAAGCATAAACAGCGTGCACTGAATCAAAATGTGGAAAACTATCAGGATCGTTTGAAATAGACTGCAGTCGGTAAACTGGGTAAAAACTCAGGTTGTTTGATTAAGCAACATTTAACAAAAAAGTATACTTTCACTTTTTAAATCGCTTTCTGATCTTTTAACAGTAAAATCATGAAAATAATTACAACTATTTTATAAATTTATAGTGAATATATCGTAAAAAGCACGTTGAACATTCAGCTTTTGATTCAAAGTTGCTGATAATTCCTTTACAATTGTCGGGTTTGAAATTTATGCCTAGATATACAATTAATTAGAGGACGTAGCTGTGAGCAAAGACACTATCATCGCCCTACATGCAGAGCACCAAGGTCGCTGGAAAAACCGTGAAGAAATCGCGGAACGTATGATTGCCCTGATTGGTCAACTATATCGTGAAAAAAATATCGTGACTTCTGTATACGGTCGTTCTTTAGTTAACCGTTCAGTAATCCAGATTTTAAAAGCGCATCGCCGTACACGTGTTATGGATGTTGAGCTTTCTGTGGTTCACACTTTCCCGATTTTAGAAGCTTTAGCTAAAATTGAAAATATTGGTTCAGCAGAAATTGATCTAGGTAAACTTGCTGTTGAATTCAAGGAAAAAGGCGGTGACGTAGACGCTTTTGTTGCTGAAGCAGTGAAATCTTTAGCAGGTAATGCGAAGGTTGTAGAAGGCAAAGATGTTGTTCTTTACGGTTTTGGTCGTATCGGTCGTATTCTTGCGCGTTTAATCATTGGTCAATCAGGTTTGGGTCGTGGTTTAAATCTTAAAGCAATCGTGGTGCGTAAATCATCTGATGGTGATTTGGAAAAACGTGCTTCATTGCTGCGTCGCGACTCTATCCATGGTCCGTTCCAAGGCACAATTTCAGTTGATGAAGAAAACGAAGCCATTATTGCAAACGGTAACTTCATTAAAGTGATCTATGCATCTAGCCCATCTGAAGTGGACTACACTGCTTACGGTATTAACAATGCACTGGTGATTGATAACACTGGTAAATGGCGTGATGCTGAAGGTCTTGCTCAACACCTTCAATGCCCAGGCGCTGCACGCGTAATCTTGACTGCACCTGGTAAAGGTGACATGAAGAACGTTGTATACGGTGTGAACCAAGCCGACATTCTTGATGAAGATACTATCATCTCTGCTGCAAGCTGTACGACTAACGCTATCACGCCAACACTTAAAGTATTAGAAGACAAATACAAAGTGCTGAATGGTCACGTTGAAACAGTTCACTCGTTCACAAACGACCAGAACCTGATCGACAACTACCATAAAGCTGACCGTCGTGGCCGTGCTGCAACATTGAACATGGTTATTACGGAAACAGGTGCTGCTAAAGCGGTTGCTAAAGCACTACCTGCGCTTAAAGGCAAGTTGACTGGTAACTCTGTACGCGTTCCTACACCAAACGTTTCATTGGCTATTCTTAACTTAACCCTTGAGAAAGAAGTAGATCGTGAAGAAGTGAATGAATACATTCGTCAAATCTCAATCAACTCAAATCTTCAAGGTCAAATCGGTTATACCAACTCAACTGAAGTGGTATCTTCTGACTTTATCGGTTCACGTACTGCAGGTGTATTTGATGCGCAAGCAACTATCACTTCAGGCAACCGTTTAACTTGCTACGTTTGGTACGACAACGAAGTGGGTTATAGCTGCCAGGTATTGCGTATCGCAGAACAGATGGGCGGCGTAAGCTACCCAAAAATTCCTGCTGAAACAAATGCATAATTTGTTAAAGTAGTAAAAGGGAGTCTCTATAGAGGCTCCTTTTTTATGCCGTTATTTTAAGCTCATGCTATAAGCAGAAATTTTTACTGAATTTAATTAAAAAATGATACTTGTAGCCGAAATTCTAATCTGATAGCTTACAAATGGTAAGTACATTAAAAATAGTAAGTAAAAGATAAAAATATACAGATGGAGAGAGCTTGAATGAGTAAATATGCGATCAGTCCTTTGTTGGGGCAGGTGTTATCGAATGAATGTCCATCACGGGAAATATTGGAACATCTCGCGAACAAATGGTCGGTATTGGTTCTACGTTGTTTAAGTGAAGGGGTACATCGTTTTAGTGAGCTGAAACAGCGCATTGAAGGGGTGAGTGAAAAAATGCTGTCACAAACGCTAAAAATGCTGGAACAGGATGGTTTTATCCTGCGCACGGTCTATCCGGTGGTGCCACCCAAAGTGGAATATCAGCTGACCATTTTAGGTTCGCAAGCAGCAGAAAAAATGAATTATTTGATTGGCTGGGTAGAGCGGAGTTTGCCTGAGATTTTGGAAAATAAAGACCGTATTGCTAAATAAGAATTAAATTGTCTTGAGGGAAGCAATAAATGAAAAAATCTGAAAATTTGGTTGCTACTTTATTGGCGATCTATGGGATTTTATGTGCTATCAGCATTGCACTTTATGCGCTGATACAAATGTTTGTAGAAGATAAGTCTACTGCAACAAACCTTTTGATTTGGTCGGCGACAATGTTTGCCCCAATTGTTTTAATCATAAGTTTGAAGCAATGGAGTTTGCAAAAGAGATTAGAAGATTGTGCTTTATTAGCACAAAAAATCAGAAAAATAATGGAATTAAAATCAGCAGATATATGGTTTATAACTTGGTTCTTAAAAGAATATGAATATAAAGAAAATGAATCTAATGCTTTGATATTTGATAAGTGTAAGGAATTGCAAAATATTTTTCTCCAATATCATTACGATTTAAATGTAATTGAAGCTTCATACCATGGAGAAGATTCGGAGATTTTAGAAAAATACTTAAGTCAATTATGGGAAATTGAAGCGGGTATATTATTAGATATTGATGAGGTTAAAAGAGCAGAAGAAATTGAAACATTAAAGTATTTATTAGGTGATCCAAGCAGATTTATGCTCTTACACAAACAAGTTATAGATTTGTTACTTAAAATTTCGCTTTATCGGTTTGAATAATGTGCTTTTAAAGATTAAGAAGGAACAGGCTCTTTTAACCTATTCCTTCATTTAAATTTAAGCCTGCTTCATCTTTTTAAAATCAAAACGGTCAATCAGCAAAATTCCAATTGAAAAGCCCAAGCCAAGCGCGACACAGCCAATCCACCCAAAGTGTTCCCATGCATATACTGCACCCAGCGAACCCAAAGCTGCACCCGAAAAATAGATGGTCATATAGACTGCATTAATCCGTGAACGTGCTTTCAGGTCAATCCGGTAAACCAGATTTTGGTTTAGTACATGAAAGGCGGTGAGACCAAAATAACTCATCAAAACCCCAATTGCGTAAACCCAGATATTCTGCTGGGCAAAGAACAGGGGAATACATGAAAACAGCATCAGAAAAATACACAGTTTTGCGACCAGATTTTCTTTGCCTCGCCCCACGGTTTTGCCCGACCAGCTAGATGAATAAATCCCGATAACACCGAGCAAGCCAAACAGGCCAATTTCAAAATCACTAAAGTAGTAAGGCGCATTGCCTAGGACAAAGGTCATCGAGGTAAATACCATCGACAAGATGCCAAAGCCCAAAGCACCGGCACAGGCACGACGGATTAAATGTGGATTGTTTCGGGCAAGTGCAAACAGTGAACGGTAAATACTGCAGATGGTTAAGCCGGTTTGAGGTTGAGTATTCGGTAATTTTTTCCACATCACAACAGCAAACAGCAGGGTGATCACGCCACTGGATAAATACACACCTTCCCAGGACCAGTACGTTGAGACAAAACCGGCAAAGGTCCGTGACAGGATAATCCCCATTACCAAACCGCTCATGAGTTTTCCAACCGTTGCAGCACTGGATTCTGGTGGACTAATTGTTGAGGCAAAAGGAATCAGAACCTGAGCGGAAATTGCCCCAAAGGTGGCACACAGGGTGAAAAGGTATAAGGTGCTAAGGGTGGTGCTCAATGACAGCAGAATTTGCGAGATGGCAGCAAATACCATCAAACTGACCACAAGTTTACGTTTATTCAGGAAGTCGCCTAAAGGCACTAACAGCATTAAGCCAAGCACATAACCAATTTGGGCAAGCACGACGGTTAAGCCAGCCTGACTGGTGCTAATTTTCAAACTCTTTTCAATCGAATAAATTAGCGGCTGATTAAAATAAGCCGAACCGGCACATAAACCGCAGGCGATTGCCATAAGTAATACAAATTGTGATGACAAAAGGCTGACAGTTTCAGGTTTTGGCAAAGACATGATCAGGACTCAAACAACGCTGCATGCACTATAAGGAGAGTTGTTCAGATTCTGAAATAAGTAAAATCAATCATGTGATCATTAATTTATATCAACGGTTGGAAAATAATTGCTTGGCAAAAAGATCGGACAACATCAGCTTTTTGATAGATGTTTATAAAATAAAACTGAATTCAGTCATCTTCATGGAGTGCTGAATAAATATATTCGAGAAATTCTTTAAAATATGGCAGAATATGGGGTTTTAAAGTTTTTAGAGGATTGGCAGCATGCGCTTTGTTGATGAAGCAGTCATTACCGTAGAGGCTGGCGACGGTGGCAATGGCGTAGCCAGTTTTCGCCGTGAAAAGTTCGTACCATTTGGTGGTCCAGATGGTGGTGACGGTGGCCGTGGCGGTAGTATTTATATTCAGGCCGACGACGACACCAGCACCCTAGTAGATTATCGTTATACACGTAAATTCCGTGCAGAACGTGCAAAAAATGGTCGCGGTGCAAACTGTGCAGGCCGCGGCGGTGAAGACACCGTATTACTGGTTCCGGTTGGAACCACCATTGTAGATACAGAATCTGGCGATATCATCGGTGACTTGGTCGCTGATGGTCAGCGTGTATTGGTTGCAGCAGGCGGTGAAGGTGGTTTAGGGAATACTCACTTCAAATCTTCGACCAACCGTTCACCACGTAAATGTACTCACGGTGCTAAAGGTGAATTCCGTGAAGTGCGTCTAGAACTTAAAGTATTGGCGGATGTTGGCTTGCTTGGGATGCCTAACGCAGGTAAATCGACCTTTATTCGTGCGGTTTCTGCTGCAAAACCAAAAGTTGCAGACTATCCATTTACCACCATGGTGCCGAATCTGGGCGTGGTAGATGCCGACCGTCACCGTTCATTTGTGATGGCCGATATTCCCGGACTGATTGAAGGTGCATCTGAAGGTGCGGGTCTGGGTATTCGTTTCCTTAAGCATCTGGCCCGTACCCGTATTTTGTTGCACATTGTTGATGTACAGCCTATTGACGGTTCAGATCCGGCACACAATGCCAAAGCAATTTTGAATGAGTTAAAAAAATTCTCTCCAACACTTGCTAAATTGCCAGTGGTACTGGTGCTGAACAAGGTTGACCAACTTGACGAAGATACGCGTGAAGAATGGTGTAAGCATCTTCTTGAGGAAATGCAATGGACAGGTCCGGTATTCAAAACTTCAGGCCTCATGTCTGAAGGGACTAAAGAAGTTGTGTATTACCTCATGGATGAAATCGAGAAACAACGTGAACTCGAAGCTGAAGATCCAGAATACGCAGCACAATTAAAAGCGTTCCGTGACCAGCTTGAAGCTGAAACACGTGAACAAACCATCGCAGCGAAAGAAGCGTATCGTGAGATGCGTCGTCAACAGCGTCTTGCCGGTATTCTAGGTGATGACGATGATGATGAAGACGGTGATGATGGTGAAATGGAAGTGTACTACGTACGTTAAGCTCTGCAATAAGAGTAACTGAGGACAAGATGATAGAAGTGGTAGATGGGCAACGTCAGCTCAAGGCTTGTAAACGAATCGTTGTTAAAATCGGATCATCTTTACTCACAGCAAACGGAACAGGGTTAGATCTGGATGCAATTTCGCATTGGGCGAAACAGATTGCAGATCTGCACAATGCAGGACATGAGATTATTCTGGTGTCTTCCGGTGCTGTGGCTGAAGGTATGGTGCGAATGAAACTTGAGAATCGACCCACCGATCTACCCAGTCTTCAGGCTTGTGCTGCCATTGGTCAAATGGGGCTGATTCAAACCTGGTCGAGTGTTCTGGAAAATCATTCCATTCAAACGGCGCAGGTTTTATTGACTCACGATGACCTGGCAGACCGCCGTCGCTATCTCAATTCATGTGATGCCTTACAGAACCTGATTGACTGGCGTGTGATTCCCGTGATCAATGAAAATGACACGGTTTCTACTGATGAAATCCGCTTTGGTGATAACGATACCTTGGCCGCTATGGTGGCAGGTCAGGTGCATGCCGATTTGCTGATTATCCTGACCGATCAGCAAGGCATGTTTGACTCCGATCCACGTTCTAATCCGAATGCCAAACTGTTCCATACCGTGCGTGCTTTGGATGAAAGCCTGTTTGATATGGCCGGTGGTGGCGGTAAATTTGGTCGTGGCGGTATGCTGACCAAAGTCCGTGCTGCGCGTCTGGCGGCAAAATCGGGTTGTCCAACCCTGATTGCCAGTGGTGAAAGTGATAATGTGCTTGCTCGCTTAATGTCGGGTGAATTGTTAGGTACTTTGTTTATTACTGACAATGACCGTATTACCGCACATCAGCAATGGTTGGCGGCACATCTACAAACTGCTGGTCGTCTGGTTCTTGATGATGGTGCAGTCAAAGCGATTAAAGACAATCACCGCAGCTTGTTACCTGTAGGGGTAAAAGCGGTGGAAGGTCACTTTGAGCGTGGTGATGTGGTGGAGTGTGTAGACCAAGAGGGTCATCGCATTGCTGTTGGTCGCGTCAACTTCAGTTCACGTTCTGCGGAAATTGTCAAAGGTCTGGCCTCTGATAAAGTGCATCAGGTGTTAGGTGAAGCACGTTCGCTGGAAATGATTCACCGCAATCATATGGCGATTTACTAATTGCATAGTTTATAGCTTGAAAATCCCGCTTTAGAGCGGGATTTTTTATATCTATCTAGCAAGTTAGCCAGCTTAAATATCTTTCTGGTTCACTCGTTTTGACAGCTCTTCCGCACTTTCAACCCGTTCAAAATATCGGTCACAGTTGTATTATCACGAAGACGATGCAACTGCAGTTGAAGCAGTTCAATGTGCAAAAAAAATTGGAACTCGGTTACGAAACAGAAGAAGACATTGATGTGCCATGTCTTGAGAATGAAGGCGATAAAAGTGTAATTGCTGACTGGATTGCACTGACGCGTGTTGATGAGGTGGGTGGTGCAATATTCACAACTGAACAGGTTGAAGAAAATTTCACTCAATCGCTCGCAGATCAGGTGTTTTCTGAAGTTTCTGGATTTAAAGGTTTGCAATAATTTGCTGAAAAACAGGAAAAGGAATTGAAAACCGAGACGAGTTCTGGGCAGAGTTAGTTCTGAATGGCATCAGTGATCGAACAATAGCTGAGGCAGAAAAATTCTTAGCTATGAGGAATTTATGTTTTGGTCAGGTTACCGAAAAAACGAGGTTTGTTATTTATCAGTAGACGAATTGAGCAAGCCTTCGGAAATTTCTCAAAAGTATATATATCGTCGAAAGGTGCGAAAGATGTAGATGTAACATTATTTATGTCGAATTAAGATACTCCTATGGTGAAAGGGTTGACTTAGGCTTGGTTCCTTTATGCTATTCCAATGTAGTCTAGTTTCTTTTTATTCAATAAATTAGTATCTTATTTTCTTACTATAAGGGGGTATTATGAAAAAATTATTAGCATTAAGTGCTTTGGGTTTGGCTGTATCTGGCTGCACATCAATTCAGGTTAAAAATAACGAAGGATTTCAGCCAAAGACCATTAAGCAAATATGTGTGATCAATAATCCTAAGGTTACAATTGCCGGATTTGATGACTCAATAGTTCGTAGTTTCGCAAGATACAATATCAATGCACGCATTTATCCTGAAAATTCCAAAACGGCATTATGTGAAACCACGATGAACTACACTGCATTGCGCACATGGGATGTTGTGACCTACATGAGTTATGCAAAATTCACATTAATGAAAGAAGGGCAAGTTGTTTCTGAGGCTGAGTTTAAGTTGAAAGGCAAAGGCGGTTTGGCTTTGAATAAATGGCGCAGTACAGATACAAAGATTGATGAGCTAGTAGATGAGCTTGTTGATGCCAAGAAATAGAATAAATTAGCGGCGGCCATCACCCTCTTTAGGCCGTCTCACACTTGATTTAGCTGTAAAGATAGAGGGGAGAAGATTAAGAGCAACACTATCAGCAAAAACCGTGTGTTTACACGGTTTTAAATGAATCTTAAATATTTACTTAAACTGAATCGAACCATTGGCATTAACTGTAATTTTTGATTCACCGGCCTCAACATTTTGCGCATCAGCGGCCTCAGCACCTGCAAATTTCGCCATATTGGCACGCATCATTACCGGTTGTGGGTAGTAGTTATTGGTATTCAGGTTGAGGTTGACCAATTGATAGCCTGATTTATTCCAGGCCGAAGTTAACATTTGTGCGCGTTGCTGAAAGTTTTTCGATGCCTCCACCATCAATTCATTTTCCACTTTTTTACGTTCTGCATCGGAAACGGTAAAGTTGATCGACTGGGTTTGGAAGTTTTGTTGCAATTCGCTGATCAACTGGCTGACGGCTTTAAAATCGGTACTTTTTAGGCGAATTTCAGCCCGGCCACGCCATTCTTTCAATTTCTGGCTGTCATTGTCATACACCGGATAAGTGCTCTGTGTACCCGTTTCAACTTTCACTTGCGGGTATTTTTTCGATGCTGCAATGGCTTGATTCATGAGTTGTGTGATGAGTGCAGAAAGTTCAGCTGGCTGCTTCTTGCTTCTTTCAATATATAAAACCGCATACATTTCATCATTGGAAATCTGGCGAGTGGCTTCAGCCTGGACATTGACTAAATTATAATTCAGCTGCTCTGTTGGCTGCGCAAAGGTAGCTGTTGAAAGTAGGCTAGTAAGTACTAGAGAGGAGAGAGTTAAATATCGCATTATTTTTACCTATTTTTTGTAAAGAAAACTTCAGCCTTTAATAAACATGGTATCGCTACTTCATGAGGATTTTTTGTAGACTTTGTGTCAAGATTGTAAATGGTTTGATTGATCTTATAAAAAAGGCTTTTAAATAAAATATTTAAAAATTAATCACTTAAATTGATTTAACTTGAACAGTTACGTTCATTCAATCTTTTGCATAAAAAAAGTATAAAAATAAGGTTTTCTTTAGTCTGTCACACTGTAAGATGATAATTCAATCTAAGAATTGGCTTGATATATTTTTTTGATCGGTTTTGGGCAGATAAAGTCATAAAACTTGTTTATTTTATTGAAAAATTCTGTATCATCCGCCGTTTAGTTATGATGTATAAATCAAGTCGTCAAACTAGATTCTATAAAGCACCGAGTCAAAGGACCACAAGTCACCCGACTTATTTCTTTCAACCCATATCAGAGATGGTAATTCGATATGAGCGTTTCTTCTGTAAATCCTGCCACTAAGTCTACTAACGAATACTATTTGACTCGCCAAAGCCAGATGGAATCCAATGTTCGTAGCTATCCACGTAAATTGCCGTTAGCGATAGCAAAAGCCTTAGGTTGTTGGGTTACTGATGTTGAAGGTACAGAGTACCTCGATTGTTTAGCTGGGGCAGGAACATTGGCTTTAGGCCATAATCATCCTGCGGTAATTCAAAGTATCCAAGATACGCTAGCAAGCGGTCTTCCATTACATACTTTAGATTTAACGACACCTTTAAAAGATGCATTTACTGAAGCATTACTTGAACAGCTCCCTGGTGGGAAGGAAGAGTATTGCCTACAGTTCTGTGGTCCGTCTGGTGCAGACGGTACAGAAGCAGCAATTAAATTAGCAAAAACTTATACCGGTCGTAGCTCAGTGATCAGCTTCTCAGGTGGCTATCACGGTATGACACACGGTTCTTTGGCAATGACAGGTAACCTGTCTGCGAAGAATGCAGTCAATGGCTTGATGCCAGGCGTACAGTTTATGCCATATCCGCATGAATACCGTTGCCCATTAGGCATTGGCGGTGAAGCGGGTGTTGATGCCTTGACTTATTATTTCGAAAACTTCATTGAAGATGTAGAAAGCGGTGTAACCAAGCCAGCAGCTGTGATTCTTGAAGCGATTCAAGGTGAAGGCGGTGTGGTGACTGCACCGGTTAAATGGTTGAAGAAAATCCGTGAAGTGACTGAAAAACACAATATCGTGTTGATTCTTGACGAAGTTCAAGCAGGCTTTGGACGTTCAGGCAAAATGTTTGCCTTTGAACATGCGGGTATTGAACCTGACGTGGTCGTAATGTCTAAAGCTGTGGGTGGTAGCTTGCCGCTTGCAGTACTGGGTATTAAACGTAAATTTGATGCTTGGCAGCCAGCAGGTCACACCGGTACTTTCCGTGGTAACCAATTGGCGATGGGTACAGGTCTTGCGACCATCAAAACCATCAAAGAACAAAATCTTGCACAAAATGCGCAAGAACGTGGCGATTTCTTACAAGCTGAATTGAAAAAATTAGCAGTGGAATTCCCATGTCTCGGTAACGTACGTGGCCGTGGTTTGATGATCGGTATTGAAATCGTTGACGAACGTCAAAAAGCAGATCATATGGGTTCATTCCCTGGTGATTCTCAATTGGCTGCTGCAATCCAGGCTGCATGTTTCGATAACAAACTGTTGTTAGAAAAAGGTGGTCGTAACGGTACTGTGATTCGTTTACTTTGCCCGCTTATCATCACCCAAGACGAATGTGTTGAAGTGATTGCCCGCTTTAAGAAAGCAATTGCTGAAGCGCTTGTTGCAGTTCGAGGTGCATAAGGCATGGTAGATTTTGCAGAACACCGTAAAGCGTTATTCTGCAATGATGCAGGTTCCATTGCTGACTATCAGTCAGCAATGGACGAAGCGGTAAAAGCCGTTTCTGCATGGTTGCAAAACGACAAAATGTACACCGGCGGCAGCATTAAAGAGCTACGCAGTGCAATTGCATTTCATCCTTCAAAAGAAGGCATGGGTCTACACAAATCGCTTGAACGTATGGTTGAGCTTTTCTTAAACAAAAGCCTGAAAGTTCATCATCCGCACTCGTTAGCACATTTGCATTGCCCGACCATGGTGGCAAGCCAGATTGCAGAAGTATTGATTAATGCAACCAACCAGTCTATGGACTCATGGGATCAAAGCCCTGCCGGTTCATTGATAGAAGTGCAGTTGATTGACTGGCTGCGTCAAAAAGTCGGCTATGGTTCAGGTCAGGCAGGTGTATTTACCTCTGGCGGTACCCAGTCGAACCTGATGGGTGTACTGCTTGCGCGTGATGCCTGCATTGCGAAAAACTGGAAAGATGAAAACGGCAATCCGTGGTCAGTTCAGCGCGATGGTATTCCTGCGGATGCGATGCGTAATGTCAAAGTCATCTGTTCTGAAAATGCACACTTCTCTGTGCAAAAGAATATGGCGATGATGGGCATGGGCTTCCAGTCCGTAGTCACTGTTCCTGTAAATGAAAATGCACAGATGGATGTCGATGCACTGGAAAAAACCATGGCTCACCTTCAAGCTGAAGGCAAGATCGTGGCATGTGTAGTTGCTACTGCAGGTACGACCGATGCCGGTGCGATTGATCCATTAAAACAGATTCGTGAAATCACCAACAAATATGGCGCGTGGATGCACATCGATGCAGCTTGGGGTGGTGCACTGATTCTGTCTAATGACTACCGTTCTATGCTCGATGGCATTGAGTTGTCTGATTCCGTGACGCTCGATTTCCATAAACATTACTTCCAGACCATTTCTTGTGGCGCGTTCTTGCTGAAAGACGAAGCGAACTACCGTTTCATGCATTATGAAGCTGAGTACTTGAACTCTGCTTATGATGAAGAACATGGCGTGCCAAACCTGGTGTCTAAATCACTGCAAACAACACGTCGCTTTGATGCATTGAAATTGTGGATGACGGTTGAAGCATTGGGTGAAGAGCTTTACGGTTCAATGATCGATCATGGCGTGAAACTGACCCGTGATGTTGCTGATTATATTAAAGCGACTGATGGTTTAGAGCTTCTGGTTGAACCGCAATTTGCTTCGGTCTTGTTCCGTGTAGTGCCAGCAGGCTATCCTGCTGAATTGTTAGATACATTGAACCAGAACGTTGCGGATGAACTGTTTGCTCGCGGTGAAGCGAATATTGGCGTGACTAAAGTGGGTCAGGTTCAATCCTTGAAGATGACTACACTTAGTCCAGTTGCGACTTTAGATAACGTGAAGAACCTGCTTGGCCTTGTGCTTGCAGAGGCTGATCGTATCAAAGGTCCAATCGCGGATGGTACATATACGCCTGCAATTGATTAATTGATTGTCTGTGTGAAATGAGGAGGCCATACGGTCTCCTTTTTTTTATTTAAGATTGTACAACCTCATTTGATTTATGAGGTATCAATATTGATCTGATTGGAAGAGATGTGGTTGAAAAGTTTTGCTTTAAATTCAAGCTGTAAATTACAGACTAAAACTTTTTAGAGACCAGTATTCTGCAAGCAAGTCCCAGTCATGTTCTTTAAAGACCATGTGAGCGGGTCAATCAGGATTAGAATTTTTAATTGTTTTAATGTTTATGGTCATATCATTGTCATTATTTATTTTTGACTATATGACAAAATCATGTTTATGAATTTCAGAGATTTGGACAAGTGGTGGTAAAAATTAGAGTAGTGTAACTTTGAGACGGGACAGAGAAAGCCTGATACAGATAGAAAAGAAATCCAGAAACAGAACATTTTTATGGTCTGTACATAGAATAAACACCCTGCAAGTAGAAACAGAAGGCATGAGAAAATGACAGATTTAAGAAATATTACAAATTCGTACTCAAAAACAATGTTTGAATAATATTTTTGATTGGTTTTTAGTTATTGAATTTAAAAGATATTTTTAAAAACCCTACAAAAGAAATGAATTATCATAAAAGCGTCACAAAGCTGTAACTTGATTGTCATATTCTAAAATCAAAATGCAATCATCGAAATAAGTACAAAACTTTATAAAAAGTAGCGTACTTCAAAATTGCATCTATTGAAGAGAGAAAAGAATGCGCTTAAACCACATCGCACTTGCTTTAGCACTTTCAGGGGCAGCTGTAGCAACAACAGCAAATGCAGCTCGTGATACTATCCAGATCGCTGGTTCTTCGACTGTTTTGCCATACGCAAGTATTGTAGCAGAAGAATTTGGTAATACTTTCCCGCAATTTAAAGCACCGGTGGTGGGTTCTGGTGGTACATCTGGCGGTTTAAAACAATTCTGTCAGGGTGTAGGTGATAATACCATCGACATCGCCAATGCATCTCGTAAAATTAAAGATACTGAATTGGCTGCATGTAAAAAAGCTGGCGTAAACCAAGTAATCGAAGTTAAAGTAGGTTATGACGGTATTGTATTCGCATCTAACTCAAAGAAAGCAGCTTATAAATTACGTCCACAACATGTATTTGCTGCACTGGCTGCACAGTTGCCTTCACAAGGCAAATTGGTTCCAAACCCGTATACACGCTGGAATCAAATTGACAAAGCACTTCCAAATGAACCAATCACATTGGTAATTCCAGCTTCTAACCACGGTACACGTGAAGTGTTCCAGGAAAAAATGGTTGAAGCAGGTTGTGAATCTTACGCATATTTCAAAAACTTAGATAAAGATGCTCAGAAGAAAGCATGTTCAAATTTCCGTAAAGACGGAAAAGTCATTGAAATTTCTGGTGATTATACTGAAACACTTGCACGTTTAAAAACTTCTCCAAGTGCAGTTGGTGTGTTTGGTTTAGGTTTCTATGACCAAAACCGTGACAAATTACGTGTAGCTACAGTGAATAATGTGACCCCATCAGAGAAAACGATTCTAAATGGTTCTTACCCGGTATCACGTCCATTGTACTTCTACGTAAAAGGTGAGCACCTTAAATCAATCAAAGGCTTACAACAGTATTCTGAGTACTTCCTGAATAAGAAAGTTTCAGGTAAAGGCTCTAAACTGGAAAAAGCTGGTCTGATTTCTATGTCAGACAAAGAACGTGCCAAAGTTCTTGCAAATTTGAAAGCCGGTAAAGCGGTTAAGTAATTAGGATAAATGAGCTGACGGTAGAATAATTTCTACCTTCGGCTTTTTTGTATAGACAAGTTTTTCAAAGCATGAAAATTGAAAAATGCTGGAGAATACATGAATCTGCTACTTATGGGCGTGTTGTTGGCATTAATTGCCATCGCCTATCAAATCGGGTTATCAAAAAGCCGTAACCTAGCAGGTAAGGGAAATAACACTGCAAAGTTGCACTCGCGTCCTGGCTATTACGGGGCACTGGTGGCTTTATGGTGTGGTATCCCTGCTTTTTTAATTTTACTGGTTTGGAATATTGTCGAACCGAACATTCTGCGCCATGTGGTGTTAAATAATGTCCCTGCAAACGTTGCAGCGACATTGGATCGTGCCGGTATAGAAGTGCTCATTGATCGTGTTAAAGCGATTGCTTCGGGTTTTGGTGTGAGTGATCAAGCCGCAGCCTATGAAATTGCAGCCGCACAGCAACTCGCGAAAATTGAAACGATTAGTTCTTTTGCTAAATTGGCTTTAGTGATTTGTGCCGCTTTGGCGGGTCTGGTGATGGCTAAAAAGCGCATTGCCCAGCAATATCGTGCCCGTAACCAGGTTGAAAAAATCATTAATTGGGGCTTGGCTCTATGTTCCGGTGTGGCCATCTTAACCACCATCGGCATTGTACTTTCGATGTTTAGCGAAGCCATGCGCTTTTTCCATTTTGTCAGTCCGATCGATTTCTTTTTTGGTACGGAATGGAACCCTGGATTTAGTACTTCTGGAAATGCAGAAGGCAGTTATGGCCTGTTGCCATTAATCTGGGGAACCCTGATGGTGAGCGGAATCGCCTTATTGGTTGCGGTTCCTGTTGGACTGATGATTGCTATCTATCTGGCTGAATATGCACCTTCAAGTTTTCGTGCCTGGGCAAAACCTGCCATTGAAGTTTTAGCCGGTATTCCAACCATTGTTTATGGCGTGTTTGCATTGATGGTGATTGGCCCATTCTTCAAGTTGCTTGGCGAAAGCATTGGACTACACATTAATGCAACCAGTGCCTTAACTGCTGGTTTTGTCATGGGCATCATGATTATTCCGTTTGTATCTTCATTGTCGGATGACATTATTACCCAGGTGCCACGTGCACTACGCGATGGTTCTTTAGGGTTGGGTGCAACCAAGTCTGAAACCATTCGTCAGGTGGTTCTGCCTGCTGCACTGCCGGGGATTATTGGCGCATTCCTACTTGCCGCATCACGTGCGATTGGTGAAACCATGATTGTGGTTCTGGCAGCAGGGAATAGTCCATTATTGCATGTCAATCCGCTAGAAGCCGTATCTACAGTTACTATTACCATTGTGAACCAGTTAACCGGCGATACCGACTTTGCCAGCCCGCAAGCTTTGGTGGCATTTGCATTAGGTCTAACGCTGTTTGTCATTACGTTAGGTTTAAACATTGTTGCACTGTATATCGTGCGTAAATATCGCGAGCAATACGAATGAGTACATCAAATACATCTTCTATGGGGCAAAGCTTTGACCCACAAGCTGCAGCTGAATTACGCGAAAAACGTAAACAGAGAATTGCCAGTTCTTTAGCCAAACGTCATCGTAAAGAAAAGACATTCCGTATTTTAGGCTTTTCTGCAGTTGTGACAGGTTTGTTCTTTGTGGTGCTTTTATTCGGAAGTATTTTAGCGAAAGGCTTACCTGCATTCTGGCAAAGCAGTCTCTCTGTACCGGTCTATTTCGATCCTGCCATCATTCAGGTGGGTGCAAAACCTACGCAGAAGGATGGCGAATCTCCAGCCCAGTTTGCAGAGCGTACCATTGCCTGGCAAACCGAAATGGGCATGGTGGATTGGGATGCCTTGATTGTTAATGGCATGATTGCAAAAGATCCTTCAATTGCCTCAAAACGTGATGATTTATCCGCTTTGTATACCAGTTCAGAGGCCTATCGCTTGCGTGATATGGTAATGGCTGATCCAACGCTGATTGGCAAAAAAGAAGAGATCAAGATTCTGGCCGATGCCAATGTCGATGTATGGCTAGCAGGTAATATTGATCGCAGTTTACCTGATGACCAGCAACAGCTTAGTCCTGAAATTCGCCAGCTTGCCGATGATTTAAAAGCCAAAGGTGTGATTGAGAATAGCTTTAATACCAATATCTTTACCAATCCAGACTCACGCAGTTCACCTGCAACTTCTGGTCTTGCAGGTGCATTCATGGGCTCAGTGTTCATGATGCTGATCGTGATTTTTATCTCGATTCCGATTGGTGTGGCATCAGCGATTTATCTTGAAGAATTTGCGCCTAAAAATTGGATTACAGATGTTGTTGAAGTGAATATCAATAACTTGGCAGCGGTTCCTTCGATCGTCTTTGGTTTGCTCGGCGCTGCCATTTTTATTGGCTGGATGCATTTACCCCTTTCTGCCCCCTTGGTCGGTGGTCTGGTACTGAGTCTGATGACCTTGCCAACCGTGATTATTACCACACGTGCATCACTGAAAGCAGTACCACCATCCATTCGTCAGGCGGCATTGGGTCTGGGTGCTTCCCGTGTACAAACGGTATTTCATCACGTGCTGCCTTTGGCGCTTCCGGGCATTTTAACCGGCGCCATTATTGGGGTAGCACAAGCCCTCGGTGAAACCGCACCCTTACTTCTGATTGGGATGAGTGCTTTTGTAGCAAGCGTGCCAGCGACACCACTCGATCAATCTACTGCATTACCGGTACAAATTTTCTTATGGCAGGGTAACGAATTACGTAACTTCTTTGAAGGACGTACTGCTGCCGCAATTATTGTCTTACTGGCGCTGATGGTTGGTTTGAACAGCCTTGCCATCTGGTTACGTAAGAAACTTGAAGTGCGCTGGTAAGTGAGGACAATATATGAATACTGTAACAGCTATGACACAAGCAAATTCCTTAGAACAGGATGAATCCGTGAATCCAGAACAGAAACAGTTTATCGCTCCCGAAGTCGATCAAAAACATCCTGGTACTTCATTTGTTTCTCAATTCGATACTCATACTTCAACGAAAAAAGAAAATGAAACATCGAATGTTAAAATAAGTACTTCAGATGTCCATGTTTACTATGGCGAAGCAGAAGCCATTAAAGGTATTGACATCAATATCTATGAAAATGAAGTGATTGCCTTTATTGGTCCATCGGGATGTGGTAAATCAACTTTCCTGCGTACCTTAAACCGTATGAACGACACCATTGATACCTGTCGCGTGACCGGTAAGGTGATGCTTGATAATCAGGATATCTATGACCCGAATCTGGACGTGGTTTTACTGCGTGCACAGGTTGGTATGGTGTTCCAGAAACCGAACCCATTCCCGAAATCAATTTTTGATAACGTGGCGTATGGTCCTAAACTGCATGGTTTGGCGCGTGATAAATACGACCTGGAAGAAATTGTGGAAAATAGCCTGCATAAAGCGGGGCTGTGGAATGAAGTCAAAGACCGTTTAAACCAGCCGGGTACAGGTCTTTCAGGTGGTCAGCAGCAGCGTTTATGTATTGCGCGTACTATTGCGGTGAGTCCGGAAGTGATTCTGATGGATGAGCCATGTTCAGCGCTGGACCCGATTGCAACGGCTAAAATTGAAGAACTGATTTCAGAACTTTCAACCCAATATACCATTGCGATTGTAACGCACTCGATGCAACAGGCTGCACGTGTATCTGACCGTACTGCCTATTTCCATTTGGGTGACTTGATTGAAGTCAATTCGACTGAAAAAGTCTTTACTCAGCCAGATCACCAATTGACTGAAGCGTATATTACCGGTCGCTTCGGTTAATCTGAACACCATTTCTAAAAAGAGCCGTAAGGCTCTTTTTTATTTCACTATTGTTGTATTGAAGTTAGAAAGACTGGTTTTCTTTTTGGTTAATGATCATTATTTGCAAAATATAAATTGAATTTTTGTGTGATTGCCCACATCTTATGCAAGATAAATATGAATTAAATGAGTCTGTATCTGTATGTTATTTCACAATCCCAAATTACCCGCTGAAATCCGTATCAACCATTTAAACGCACGTGTAAATGAACAACGAAAAAAAATTGCACAAGCGACTGCATCTAAATTGGAACAACTGCATCTTGCCCAACAGCTTTCAAAAGAAGCGCGTTTACGTAAAAAGAATAATCAAAAAATTTATGTGCTTGACTTCAAAGGTGACACAGCAGCCTCTGCCGTAGAAAACTTGCGTGAAGAAATTACCCTGATTTTAGCCACTGCAAAAGCAGGGTGTGATCGTGTTGTGGTGCGTCTGGAAAGCCCAGGCGGTATGGTGCACGGCTATGGTCTGGCAGCTGCCCAGCTGGTGCGTTTGCGGGATGCCGGTTTTAACCTGACGATTTGTGTCGATAAAGTTGCAGCCAGTGGCGGCTATATGATGGCCTGTATTGCCAATGAAATTGTATCTGCACCATTTGCCGTCGTCGGTTCCATTGGTGTGGTTGCACAGGTACCAAACTTTAACCGTCTGCTGAAAGAAAAGCACATTGACTTTGAACTTTATACCGCAGGTCAGTTTAAACGTACCGTGACCATGTTTGGTGAAAATACCGCTGAAGGTAAAGCCAAATTTGAACAAGAGTTACAGCAGACGCATGAGCTGTTTAAGCACTTTGTTGAAAAGTACCGTCCGCAGTTGAATGTTGAAAAAGTGGCAACAGGTGAGCACTGGTATGGAAAAGATGCGCTTGAATTGAATCTGGTAGATAAGCTGCAAACTTCAGATGAATATTTGCTTGCTTTATTGCCACAACATGAAGTCTTTGTGATTGAAACTCGACGTAAACCGACACTGGGTGAAAAGCTGGGTCTACAAGCGGCGCAAATAGCTGACGGTCTAGTCCCTGCAGTGATGAATAAAGTGATGGAATCATTGAGTAAAGCCAATGCAAATTTGCTACAAATGCGTGACCCTAAACTTTAATTGAAAGCTGTTTGCTGATTTTAAAATTGCGCTCTGATGAGCGCAATTTTTTTGACTGACTGTAGCTTAATATCCGATTCAATTTGATCCCCCCTTATGAGGAAATTAAAATAAATGAGCACAGGTTTTTTATGCTTTAGCGTAGAACCACTTCTGCAACGGATTTACTGATCCGGTTTCAGTATATTGGGAGTAAATAGTATTCTGCTTGAAAAATGGCTGACAAAGTAGAGCTGGGGGAGGCTGAAGCTGACTCATGGTTCCCTATTTGCCTGAATGCTATCCTTGGACGTGTGGTCACTTTCTGGTTGCGGTATTTTAGCTAAGTTTTTATAACATAAATCAAGAAGGCCATAGCCTGCAGCGCCGACTGTTGCAAGCAGCATATCTTTATGTGCATCCCACATATCTCCCTGTTGCCCATTATAATTTTCTGCTTCCTCCGGTGATAAACCAATGGCAATCAGCCATTCAAGCCATTCATAAATTAAGCTGGTGGCCATGATAAACTGCACCACCAATAAAAATAGCATGAAGGGTTTAGCCCCAGGCAGCCATACATGAAACAGCCGTAGTAACACTGGGTAGAGCAGTACACCACAGGCAAGATGCACCAGACGGTCATACATATTGCGTGACCAGCCCATCGATTGATTAAGGTCAAAATTGAACAGCTGAATCAGCCATTCGTTATAGGGAACATAGGAATACAGGTAATGTGCACCGATAATATGGATCAGTAAAAAAATGAGATAGAGCACAAAACTATAAAAACTCATGCCAATTTTTTTTTGGGTAAACAATAACAGCGCAAGCATAAACACGGTACCGGCTTGATGCAGTAGATATGCTTCAAATTCTAAAGGCCGAATACTGGCGATGATTACCGCAACAGTGAGCACTGTAAGTGCCAGCCAGTGTTTGATACTCAGTTGATGTTCAATCATTATTTCTTGTATTGGCAAAGTTTTATTGGGAGTGCTGAAATTTTATCAATGGCTTATGTGGTTACAAACATAGATGAATTATCAACAGATTCTATTCTAATAAAAAAGCGAAGCCGAAGCTTCGCTTTTTAGATTTATTTCGAATTAAATTTTAGAAATTAAATCCTTAATCTGTTTCGCTTGAGTTGACGCATTACCTGTATAAGTTGCAGGAGTCATTTCAGCCAGACGGGCACGGTCAGCAGCAGGAACGGCTTCCAGCTCGTTACCATTCACGAAATCAACCATCATGTCGCGAGTCATGGCCTGACCACGAGTCAGGGCTTTTAATTTCTCGTATGGTTTTTCAACTGCATAACGACGCATTACCGTTTGAATTGGTTCAGCAAGCACTTCTTGAGCATGGTCAAGATCTTCCAGAATACGCTGTGCATTCAATTCAAGTTTGCCAATACCTTTAGAGCAAGCTTCGAATGCGATCAAGCTTTGCGCAAAACCAACCCCCATGTTACGAAGCACAGTAGAGTCAGTTAAGTCACGTTGCCAGCGAGAGATTGGAAGTTTTTCGCCCAAGTGTGCAAGAACTGCATTGGCAATACCCAGGTTACCTTCAGAGTTTTCGAAGTCGATCGGGTTGACTTTGTGCGGCATAGTTGAAGAACCAACTTCACCTTCTTTCAAACGTTGTTTGAAGAAACCAAGCGAGATATAACCCCATACGTCACGGTTAAAGTCGATCAAGATGGTATTGAAACGACGTAACGCATCAAAAAGTTCCGCCATGTAGTCATGTGGTTCAATCTGAGTGGTGTACGGGTTAAACTGTAAACCTAAAGATTCCACAAATGCTTGTGAATGAGCAGGCCAGTTGATTTCTGGGTAAGCAGAGTAGTGCGCGTTGTAGTTACCTACAGCACCGTTGATTTTGCCTAGAAGTTCAACTTGTTTGAACTGTTTGATTTGGCGCGCTAAACGGTAAGCCACGTTCGCCATTTCTTTACCCAAAGTGGTTGGGCTAGCAGTTTGACCATGGGTACGAGACAACATTGGTTGTTCAGCATGAGTTTCAGCCAAAGCAACGATTGAATCGATGATTTGTTGCATTGCAGCAACTAAAACTTCACGACCATTTTTCAGCATTAAAGCATGAGACAAGTTGTTGATGTCTTCAGAAGTACAGGCAAAGTGAATGAATTCACCGGCATTCTTCAATTCTTCGATATCAGCAATCTGTTCTTTAAGGAAATACTCAACTGCTTTAACATCATGGTTTGTGGTACGTTCAATTTCTTTAATGCGGTTGGCATTGTCTTCAGAGAAGTTGGCAACAATTGCATCAAGCGCAGCATTGGTTTCTGCACTGAAAGCAGGAACTTCAGTGATTTCAGGACGGTTTGCAAGCGCTTGTAACCAGCGTACTTCAACAGTCACACGAGCGTGGATTAAACCAAACTCAGAGAGGAAAGGGCGCAAAGCATCACATTTGCTAGCATAGCGTCCATCTAATGGAGAAAGTGCGGTTAAAGCGTTCATAGCGATTCCTTAAACTTTGGAATTAAACGTAAAGCGAATAATAAAAATTCGTTCATGATCAGGTTAAACTACCTGATACTGTAAACGGGCAAGATCTTGAATATCCTGGAGCAGTTTGCGCTTGCTAAAAATCATGCCCCATGAGCTGCCACCTAACTGACGCCATAAGTGCGCCAGTTGCAGGCCAGTAAACAGGGAAGCGCGAATTCGGTTGGTATGGGCACTATCTTTAAATGCTTCGGCATTGCCCTTGACCATAATCCGCGGATTAATTTGTCCGGCAGTGTCTATATAGGTTTGGGCAAGGTTAGCAATAATGCTGGGATGCAGATAGTTATTATCGAAAAAAGACAGCTGTTTTAGAATTTTTTGTTGTGATTGTTCAATAATTTCAACAAATTTGGGATTGCTATAGACTTTTTTCTCTAACTGTAACAACGCCATAGCATAGCTCATTGGCAATTTGGCGTTGGAAAATTTCGGTAAACGTGATTTAGGAGAAGGATTAAAGGGTTGGGTAATACTGCTTTCTAAGGTTTTTAAGCCAAGGGAAATATCGGCCAGTTGATTAAAAAAGTCTAGGGTTTGACAGGATTCATTGGAAGTAGGACGGATATTCAGGCTGGCTTTAATCAATTGTTCTAAATAGAAGCTGCCATTTTCACCAATACTGTGTTGTCCTGACATGGCTGTCATATGGGTCAGCTGTGTTGACTGGAACACAGCTGCCAACGCCAAAGCACGGTTCTGACGTACATTCAAAGTCTGAGGCTGTTGAAAGGGTAACTCAGCCATGCCTATCGCTTCCTTTTTAAATAAAATCAGGTTTTGGTGCATTGGTATGATGAATCACACCGCCACCTAAACAAACTTCATCTGCGTAGAACACTACACTTTGTCCTGGAGTCACCGCACGTTGCGGTTCGTCAAATTCAACACGTACGCCATTTGGCATATTGGCATCTTGATAAATGACACAAGCCTGATCCGGCTGGCGATAACGGGTTTTAGCCGTACAGCGGAAACCTGTTACTGGAATATTCTGCTCACCCGCGACCCAGTCAATCGCTTCACTCCAAAGTATAGTACTTTGCATGAGTGGATGCTCATGACCCTGACCAATAACAAGGCGATTGTTTTCAATATCTTTATAAAGCACAAACCAGGCGCCTTCGGCTTCGCCTTTCAGACCACCTAAGCCGATACCGCCACGTTGACCGAGCGTATAGTACATTAAGCCGTGATGTTCACCAACCTCTTTGCCGGTATCCAGTAAAATTTTTCCGGGTTGGGCTGGAAGATATTGTTTTAAAAAGTCATTAAAACGGCGTTCACCAATAAAGCAGATTCCGGTAGAGTCTTTTTTCTTTGCAGTTGCCAGACCCAGTTCTTCAGCAATTTTACGTACTTGTGGCTTTTCAATTTCACCGACAGGGAACAAAGTCTTGTTAATTTCACGGCCATGTACCGCATGCAGGAAATAAGTCTGGTCTTTGTTTTGGTCAAATCCGCGTAATAAAGGTGCATATTCTTCACCACGCGAGTTGGTCATGGTTTCACCACGACGGCAGTAATGACCTGTGGCAATAAAGTCTGCACCCAAGTTCACGGCATGGTCTAAAAAGGCGCGAAATTTGATTTCTTTATTACATAAAATATCCGGGTTTGGGGTACGACCTGCGGCATATTCTGCGAGGAAATGCTCAAACACGCGATCCCAGTATTCCATGGCAAAGTTGGCAGTATGCAGTTTGATGCCAATTTTGTCGCACACGGCTTGCGCATCGGCAAGGTCTTCCATGGCCGTACAATATTCCGTGCCGTCATCTTCTTCCCAGTTTTTCATGAAAAGTCCTTCAACCTGATAACCTTGTTGAAGAAGAAGTGCTGCAGACACAGATGAATCTACACCACCAGACATACCGACGATGACACGTTGTTGCATAGGATTAGGCATCCAAAGTTGTATATAGGGGAGAATTTTGGTGCTCATAAACGAGCGATAAAGGATATTTTTGACCGGATAAGGCATCTTTGACGGCTTTAATCACCAAGGGACTACGTGCGCGTGCAGATTCTTCCAGTTCGTCCAATGTCATCCAGACGGCACCCACGATTCCAGTATCCAGTTTTGCATCTGTATGATGATGCAGATCTGTGGCTAAAAAGCAAAAACGGAAATAGGTACGGTCAGGGAACATTGGCGGAGTATAGGTATATATGCCAAGCAGGTCTGTAATTTCTACATCATGCCCAGTTTCTTCCATGGTTTCACGAATGGCCGCCTGTATAAGCGTTTCTCCACATTCGACATGACCTGCAGGCTGGTTAAATACGGTATGCGTTACACCTTGAGTATGTTCTTCAACAAAAAGGAATTTTCCATTTTTTTCAACAACAGTAGCGACGGTAACGTGGGCAGTCCAAGCGGTCATAGAAAAGCACCATGGGATAAAAGAGGTATTCTACAAAATTTAGGGCGCGGTGGCTATGATGAAGGGCTTTTTCTTTCTAATCAGCTTTTCTGATGCTGACTTGCATGGTTGAAATACATTAAGAATTGGGTTGATAAGCCCAGACACTATGTAGAAACTTCTGTTCTGAGCCCCACGGGGTCAGGTGAATATCATGTTCAAAATGCATTAAATGAAAATCGGCACCGAGTTTTTCCTGTAACTCTTCAATGCTATAACGCTGAATAGTTAAACCGCTGCATTGGGTTGGACCATCTTCAGCAAAGTTGGACATGATCAGATGACCACCTTTTTTTAAAGAGGTCTTTAGGTTGGAAATATATTGCTGCTGTTGCTCAGCACTGACCATGAAATGAAATACGGCACGGTCATGCCATAAATCAAAATAATTGGCGGGAAGCATGACGGTACAGATATCTTCTACCAGCCAAGTGATTTGTTCTGCATGCAGATTTTTCTCCCGTAGTCTGGTTTGGGTTTTTCCCAGAGCTGTCTGGGAGAGATCTAATACATGGATATGTTTAAATCCAAGCTCTAAAAGTTGATCGATAAATACCGACGCACCACTTCCCACATCAATAATCTGCACAGTTAAATCAAGTTTATGTTTATCTCTTAATCTCTGGATCAGTTCTAAAGATTTTTGATCCTGTTCCTGATACCAACTGACTTGATCAGTAGGTTTAGTCTGATAGACATCTTCCCAATGCTTTTTGCTCATGGTGTGACATCCTTAATTTAGAGAAAATTGAACCTGTAAAGTTCATGCCTTGAACTGAACGAACTAGCGAACTTAAACTCTGACCGTTATTGGTAATTCCCCGCCACTTTCACATAATGCCGTGCTGAATAAGGTAAAAATTCTTTTTCTTTCTCTGTAAGCGGACGAACTTTCTGTACCGGACTGCCGACATATAAATAACCACTTTCCAGACGTTTGCGTGGTGGAACCAATGAGCCTGCACCAATCATCACGTCATCTTCAATCACCACATCATCTAAAACGATGGTATTGATCCCCACTAATACCCGATTGCCAATGGTACAGCCATGTAAAGTCACATGATGGCCAATCGTCACATCTTCGCCAATAATTAAAGGTGAACCTTCAGGTTTATCGGCTTTTTTATGGCTGACATGCAGCATGGCATGATCCTGCACATTGGAGTTTTTGCCAATATGAATATGATTGACATCACCACGAATCACGGCAAAAGGCCACACCGAAACATTTTCAGCAAGTACCACATCGCCAATGACGACTGACATATCATCGATATAACATGAGTCATCAACTTGCGGTGCGGTATTTAAATAGGGACGAATATTTTTAGCCATGTGAGGGGTTCAGTCTGTCAATTTTCAAGCATTATAAAATAAAAAAGCATCCAAACCGAAGTAGGGATGCTTTGGTCTAAGCTTAAAAAATTAAACTTAGAACAAGTTTGCGAAGAATTGTTTGATGTGATCAATCATTTTTGCAAAGAAACCAGCTTCTTCAACAGCTTGAAGGGCAACCAGCGGTTTTTCTGCAATCACTTTACCGTTCAAGGTAGCTACATATTTACCGACTACTTGACCTTTTTTAAGTGGTGCAGTCAGTTTAGGTTGAACCACCAATTGAGTTTTAATGGCATTGGCTTCGCCTTTAGGCATGGTCACGTTAAAGTTTTCAGGTAGGCCAATTTGAACATCATTGCTTTTACCGTACCAAACTTTTGACTTGGCTAAAACCTGATTGGCAGGTTGAACTTTTACGGTTTCAAAGCTTGCATAACCCCAAGCTAAAAGTTCACGTGTTTGTGAGGCACGCTCGTTCATGCTTGGTGCGCCAAAAATCACGGAAATTAAACGCATTGGACCACGTTTAGCTGAAGTCGTTAAGCAATAACCGGCTTCTTCAGTATGACCGGTTTTTAAACCGTCTACACTTGGGTCTGTATAAAGCAAGGCATTACGGTTACCTTGTTTAATGCCGTTAAAGCTAAATTCTTTTTCAGAGTAGATTGGGTAATATTTTGAACTGTCATGAATGATATGTTGCGCAAGTGTCGCCATATCTTTGGCAGTCGAGTAGTGACCTTCAGCAGGCATCCCTGTTGCGTTGATGAAGCTGGTATTGGTCATGCCAATACGTTTTGCTTCCTGGTTCATCATGTGCGCAAAGGTACCTTCATTGCCGGCAATATGCTCTGCCATGGCTTTAGAGGCATCATTACCAGACTGAATGATAATCCCACGCAGCATTTCCAGTGCTGTTGCAGTACCGTTAAGCGGGACATACATACATGATTCCGTGCTGCTACCACGACACCACGCCGATTCGTTCATACGAACTTTTTCATTTTCAGTGAGTTCACCGCTCAATAACTTTTGTTCGATGATATAGCTGGTCATCATCTTGGTCATTGAAGCAGGTGCTAATTTTTCATTTTCATTTTTTGATGCGAGGATTTGCCCTGTCTCATAATCCATTAAAACATAAGATTTATTATTGAGTTCTGGCGGTGCAGATAAGACAGTTGCTGCGTATGTGAAGCTCGGCAATAGTAATAATGCAGCAAGGGCGCTTTTGTGGGTCATTCTGGGTGGTTCCAATATCTTAATAATAAGCACAAAGAGCTTTGCATTTTAGGACAAAGCAAAGCTGACTTCTATGGGGGAAATCAGCTTATTTTCAAAAGTATTGTAACCAATTTGTGTTATTTGCTGTATGTGGTGAGTTCTTGGCAAATTTCCTGATTTTTTGCATCTCCAGCTTTTTTTGCATCGTTACGTGCTTCAGCTAAAACAGGCTCAAATTTTTTCTCTTGGCTGAGTTTAGCCAGGCTCGAAACCGCATTATTGTCGGCAGGTAAATATTCTTGTGCCAGCTTGGCATAACCTTGTTCAAATTGAGCGCGATCATTCACTAAATCTGGACATACTTCTGAAAGTACATAAATGGCTGCCAGCTCTTGCTGGGTGACTTTTTGTAGTGGCGTTACTTCAATATTTTCATCTGGTGTGGCTGCATGAATCATAGACAGGGTCATGGCAGCGGTGGTTAACAGTCCCAAAGAAAGCGGTTTAAGCATAGATAATTTCATTAAACAGACCTGAATGATTTAAAAACATCACAATAATAAAAATAAGATTAACGGTATTTTGGGTAATTGTAAGTACACAAATGTATTAAAGCTGTTGAAAATGATGAGGTTCATCAAGAAAATATGAAAACAGCAAAGAATTTAAAAAGGCATAAAGAGGAATCTGCTTTATGCCTGTGGTCATAATAAGAGGTTTAATATTTTAGATAACTTATATAAAACAAGACCGAATGATCAAACCTGATAATTTACAACATCTTCGCAAACCGATTTTTGTTCATCTTTACTGGTTTCTTTTGCAGCTTGGCGAGCTTCCTCCAGAACAGATTTATACTCTGAATCTGCTTGAATTTTATCAAAAGTCATCGACTGATCTGAATAGTCTTGCAGATAAGCTTTAATCAACAGCTGAATGTTTTGATCAAATTTTGCATTTTTACCAATAATGGCAGGGCATACTTCAGCCATCACCTGAGTTGAAGCAAGGTCTTCTTTCACAATTGTGTTGGCTTCTTCCAGAGATAAACCGTCATTGGCGAACACTGTAGAAGATAATAATGCCGCAATGCCTAACCCCAATAAGCCACGAAATGATATGCTTTTAGTCATTTTTAAATCACACTTTTTGAATGGATGTTGAGCGTCAAATATATATAATTTTCTATACAATTCAATCAAATGTTCTGATTAGTCATTTTTAACCGTTAAGAGATGTTTAAGTGAATATATTAATTGCCAATGATGATGGCGTTTTTGCTCCCGGTATTCAGGCCTTGGCTCAAGCTTTGGCTCCCCTTGGTCGTGTAGTCATCGTTGCTCCTGAAAGTGAACGCAGTGGTTTTTCCAGTGCACTTACCTTAGATCGTCCTTTACGACCTGTTCAAATTTCAGCAGATGTCTGGGCAGTCAATGGAACACCCGCAGATTGTGTATATCTGTCCATGAACGGCTTATTTGATTTTGAATTTGATCTGGTGGTCAGCGGAATTAACAGTGGGGCAAATCTGGGCGATGATGTGCTTTATTCTGGTACTGTCGGAGCTGCCTTCGAAGGCCGCCTAATGAAACAACCGGCTATTGCCGTTTCCATGGCCGGTCCCAATGTCCGTTCTTATGACAATCCAAATGATTATGCCGTAGCAGCAAAATGGGTGCATGATTTTATTGCCCAGGGTTTGCCGACTTTACCGCCACGTCATATTTTTAACGTGAATATTCCAGATATATCTGAATTGAGAGGTTCGAAAATTACTTATCAGGGACGTCGCAGTCAATCTAAACCGATTACCAGTCATGTAGACCCACGTGGACGTCAGGTTTATTGGATTGGTTTGTCAGGTGAGGCTGTCGCTGAACCTAAAAAAGGTTTAACTGAAATAGAATCGGATTTTTTTGCGGTGGCAAATGGCTATGTCAGCATTACGCCAATTCAAATGGACGCGACAAATTATGAGATTTTGCACACATTACATGCAGAGTTTTCCAAATAATGCCCAGTAGTGTTATAACTTTGTGAAAAAGCAGAATTGACCCTATTTTTCAGATGCTTTTTTGCTAATCTTAGTGCAAACCAATAAATAGACTTAATGTGTAGAGAGGAAGATTAATGCACTTGGTGTCACCATATCGCTTATTTGCTGCGCCTGTGGGTTTGTTGAAAACCATGGTCTTGTCTACAGCTGTTATTGCCACAGCCATTTTGAGTGGCTGTGCTTCAAAACCACAAGTTCATAATGCGACACGTTATGCGGCTGCACCAGATTACTATACGGTTCGATCTGGAGATACATTAAGCGGAATTGCTGCACGTTATGGTCTGTCTTATACCAGTGTTGCCGATATGAACGATATAGCGCCACCCTATCGCATTTATGTCGGTCAATCTTTACGTTTAAAAGATTCAGGCTCACGTCGCACCACCACTACACAAGCGGTGACCCAAGCCGCACCGATTCAGCGTCAAACAGTTCAACTTCCGACTACACCGGCTAAAACTACAGTTCCTGCAACCACGGCGACTGCCCCCGTAGCATCTTCGAAAGTCTCTGCTTTGCGCTGGGTAAAACCAAGTAATGGCGCAGTCATTGCAAACTTTAATGTGGCTGCAAATGTAAAGGGTATTCGTTATGGTGGTAATACTGGAGATGCGGTTTTTGCTGCGGCTGATGGTCAAGTGGTCTATGCGGCTGATGGTTTGAAAGAATATGGCAATTTAGTTCTGATCAAGCATATCGATGGCTACATTACCGCTTATGCCCACAACAGCAAAATGAATGTGAGCAGTGGCCAGAATGTGACAGCAGGGCAGAAAATTGCTGAAATGGGTTCAACGGGTACAAATCGTACTATGCTGGAGTTTCAGGTGCGTTTAAATGGTAAACCTATCAATCCGACCATCGTTTTACCAATAAATTAAATTTCACAAATACAAAACATAAATTTCGCCGTATAATACAATGAGTTGCTTTTATCGGAAAGATAAAGTAATTATAAGTTCAGAGGGAAATTTATGTTAGATCAACTTCGAGCAATGGGTGTGTTTGCTTGTGTTGTTGAAAAAAACTCGTTTAGCGGTGCTGCACGTGAGTTAGGAATCACGACCAGCGCCGTGAGTCAGCAAATTCGTTCTTTAGAAAATGAAATGGAAGTGACACTTCTACATCGATCTACAAGAAAATTGAATTTGACTGAAGCTGGACAGGCTTTTTTCCACAGCTGTCAAGAAATGCTTGCCGCTGCAGAGCGTGGGAAAATCCGTATCAACGAGTTACGCGATGACTTGGTGGGGGATTTACGCATTGCTACAACCCCGGAACTTGGTGCCAATCATGTGATTCCTGCATTGTCTCACTGGATGCAGGCACATCGTGGTTTAGCAGTCCATTTAGAAGCCGATAATCAATATATTGATATACTTGAAGGGCGTATCGATATCGCTTTACGCATGAGCCCAAAAATAGAAGATCATCATTTGAATGTGATGCCTCTGGCTCTGGTAGAGCAGGTGTTGGTGGCTTCTCCAAGTTATTTGAATCAGTCGGCGCCTGTATCGCGGCCTGAAGATTTAAACCATCATGACCTGATTCCAATCAATATTATGAAAAATTATCAACATTTTTCATTTCAACATGCGGCGTCAGATAAAACAGTGAATCTGGAAATGAAATCACGTTTAAGTACCAATAATGTCCTGGTTGCAAAATCATTATGTTTGCAAGGGCATGGTATTGCCCGAATTTTATATCTGGATGTACAAAAGGATTTAATGAATGGTGCTCTGGTGGAGGTTTTACCAGAGTGGAAACTGGAAAATTTCACTTTATATGCCATCACGGCAAAAAAAGATCAGCAACCCATGAAGGTTCATCGCTGTCTGGATGCATTAAAACAATACTTTAGCCAGTTACCCGGCGGAAGAATTTACCAGGCAGTTTCATAAAAATGAAGCATAAAAAAGCCGCGATTAGCGGCTTTTTTAGACTGGATTGAAGGCTTAAGCTAAATAATCCTTGATCATTTTAACCAGACGTTCAATCAACTGATCAGCCTGTTGTTGGCTAATGTTGAGTGGCGGTAATAAACGGATTACAGAACCTGCAGTCACATTGATAATTAAATGATATTCATCACGTGCCACATTGACCAATTCGCCACAGGCTTTTGGTAACTCAATACCAATCATCAGACCGAAACCACGAACGCTAATATTTTGATCAGCCAGTTGCTGGGTTAACTGCTCAACGATATAACTTCCCATTTTTGCGGCATTTTCAACCAGATGTTCTTTTTGAATGGTATCAATAACCGTATAAACCACACGTGAACCCAGAGCAGTACCACTATAAGTTGAACCATGGTTGCCGGCAGTTAAAACACCCACGCCGCGGCCTTGAGTCATCACCGCACCAATCGGGAAACCATTGCCTAGCCCTTTGGCAGTAGTGAGTACATCGGGAACAATATTGGTGTGCTGGTAAGCAAAGTATTTACCGGTACGACCGTTACCTGTTTGAACTTCATCCAGCATCATCAACCAGCTATGCTGATTACAGATTTGACGGATTTCTTCCAGATAGCTAAAACCTTGAGGTGCAGTATTGACACCACCTTCACCTTGAATTGGTTCAACTAAAATCGCAACGATATCTGGATGGTGAATTGCAGCTTCTTCAATCGCTTCGATATCACCAAATGGCACGCGGATAAAACCTTCAACCAAAGGTGCAAAACCTTCCTGAACCTTTTTGTTGCCCGTTGCTGACAGGGTCGCCATAGTACGGCCATGGAAAGAATGATCTGCAACAATGATTTTAGGTGTGGCTACCCCTTGCATATGACCAAATTTACGCGCAATTTTAATTGCACCTTCATTTGATTCTGCACCACTATTCGAGAAGAAAATTTCTTCCATACCTGAAACTTCAGCCAGTTTTTGTGCAGCAGCAGTTTGCCAAGGTACTTCAAAAATGTTGCTGGTATGAATCAGGGTAGCTGCCTGTTCAGCAATTGCTTCAGTTACCGCAGGGTGTGAGTGACCCAAGCCACATACTGCAATACCGGTCAATGCATCTAAATATTCAGTACCGTCTTCAGTATAAAGATAAGAACCTCGTCCTCGGACAAAGCTGATCGGCTGACGGCCAAATACCGGCATCAAATGAGATGGTTGATCAGTTTGCACAGGAGCAAGGGTAATGTTATTCATGACTAACTCTTATCTGTTAGGAGGGAAAAATAAAAGTTTATATAAGCAAAATCCAGGACAGATTAAAAGCCCAAATGTAAATAAAAATGGAATTATTGCTTTAGACATACTGTTTCCTCCAGTTTTGGGTATAATGCGAGGCAGATTAGTTGAGGATTTATCAATGACTGAACAAGTACGCGATACTGAAGCGTTAATTCGTGACCAAATTGCTAAACATGCAGTATTACTTTACATGAAAGGTACACCACAATTTCCACAATGTGGTTTCTCTGCACGTGCAGTAGAAGCACTCAGTCAAATTGGTCGTCCATTTGCTTATGTCAACATTTTGGAAAACCCGGATATCCGTGCAACTTTACCGAAAATTGCTAACTGGCCTACGTTCCCACAATTGTGGATCAATGGTGAATTGATCGGTGGTAGCGATATCATGCTGGATATGTTCCAAAAAGGTGAGTTAAAACCTTTGGTCGAACAGTACAGCCCGGCACCTGAAGCTTAATTCAGTGATGTGAAGTTGAATTAAAAAAAAGCGCCTTTAAGGCGCTTTTTTATATCTCAGAAAAAAATCATACTTTTTCTGCGAGTGGGTCTTGCTCATTGGCTTTCGGCTCAACTGCTGCAGTGGTTACAGCTTGATTGGCAGATGCTTCAACTTTGTTTTTTTTCTTGTCTTTCTTCTTTTTTTTCTTTTTCTTCGGCTCTTCTTCCAGTTCGGCACCATCTTCAAGCGCCTGCCAATATTCTAATTGATCCATGACCGCCGCATAAATGGAACCTTTACTGTAACGGCCTTTTTTATTCAGTGTGCCGACAGGACGTGCCATTAAAATTTCTAGAGCCTGGTCAATGGTTTCAATGGCGTGAATATGGAACTGACCTTTGGCTACAGCTTCAATCACATCATGACGTAACATCAGGTGTTCCATATTTTGATGCGGAATAATCACTCCCTGTTTGCCCGTTAAGCCTTGCAGCTTGCAGGCATCATAGAAACCTTCAATTTTGGCATTGACACCGCCAATTGGTTGAACCTGACCCAACTGGTTCATGGAGCCGGTAATGGCCCAGGACTGGTCAATCGGTAACTGGCTAATGGCAGAAATAAGGGCAGAAAGCTCAGCTACGGTTGCGCTGTCACCGTCGATTTGACCATAACTTTGTTCAAAGGCGAGGGCAGCCGAAAAATGCAGCATCTGTTCACGACCAAAATGCGCTTTCAGAAAACTCGACATCAGCAATATGCCTTTGGCATGCAGTGAGCCCCCCAATTCGACACTACGCTCGATATCCAGAATGTCACCGCCACCTTGATAGACCGATGCAGTCAAACGTGAAGGCAAGCCAAATTCGACATCGGCATACTGAATCACCGACAGGGCATTAATTTGACCCAAACGGTGACCTTTGGTTTCGATTAACTGTGTGCCACGCGTTAAATCTTGCCAGTACAATTCACGTAAATAACCCAGGCGATACTTGCGATGATCAAGTGCGGTATTGATATGTTTTTCCGAAACGGTTTTATCACCGGCTTGCGCTGCATGATGATGTGCTTCCCGGATCAGATCCCCCAAAGTTAAGGCATGCAATGACAATGAACTTTGATCTTCCGCCTGACGGCTTGAGTCGGTGAGCAGTGCTGCTAGTGCAGAACGGTCAAAAGGTAAGAGTTTGTCAGCTTGAACATAGTCTGCAATCAATTGCATATAGGCTTGTTCATTAACGTCATTACGTTGTAATGTGTCGGTGAAGTCGGCACGAATTTTAAACACGCTGCCGAGTTCAGGTTCCAGTTCTAAAATTTCATAATAAATTTCAGGTTCTGCAAGTAAAATCACTTTAATATTTAATGGAATCGCTTGTGGTTCGATGGAGATGCTGCCGGTTAAGGTCAGCATATGTTCCAGCGAGGACAGCTTTAATTTTCCAGATTTCAGGGCACGTTTTAAACCTTGCCAAGCATAAGGCTGTTCCAGCAGTTGTTCAGCTTCGAGTATCAGAAAACCGCCATTCGCCCGATGTAGTGAACCCGGACGAATCAGGGTAAAGTCGGTGGTGATGGTCCCATTTTGAGTAAGCTGTTCCACGTGTCCTAACAAGTTGTAGTGGGTCGGGAAGTCTTCAAAAATCACCGGCGCACCGCTATTGGGTTTGTAGGAAACAATGATGTTGGCCTGATAACGTGAAGGCACGCGACTGAAGATGCCTGGAGCAAAATCATCCTCTTCTTGCTCAAGGATAATTTCCACATTATTGATAATATCTTCCGCATAATATTGCAGATATTCTGTCAGGCCATCGACATCGGGATATTTGTTCTGAATCAGATCAATGCGCGGCATCACCACCTGTTTAGCAATGTCACGGTTGAGATGCTGGACCTGATCGCGTGCATCATCTTCCAGATCACCTAAATGTAGGCCCAAGCGCTCCAGTTTTTTATTCATGTAGCGAATGTTTGCAGCAATTTCTGCGCGCTGTTTGCTATCCAGGGCATTAATGTCTTCTTTGGACATTTCCTGATATTCATTGTTTTTCAGATGAACCGGCACGAAACAGTGTTCATCATCTTGCGAAATCAGTTTTAAGTCAAAGTTTGCACCTTCTTTGGTCAATTCGACCAAGGCCGATTGCTGTTCATCGCCAGTTTGTTCGCGAATCATTTCAATACGATTGTGATAGGTTTCCGCAGTAAAGCGCCGTTCCAGCTGTTTTAAAATGGTTTGCCAGGTTTGATGCAGCAATGCCTGGAATTTAGGTGCTTGTCCTGGCGGCAGTTCAAGTGCGATCGGCTGACGCGGGAACTTGAAATTGTTGACATAGACCCAGTCATTCGGGGTTTGCATGGTCTTGGCATGCTGTTGCAGTAAACGCTTGATCATGGTGCGTTTACCTAAGCCTGCCGTACCGACTGCAAAAATATTATAGCCCGAGTAAGGCAAGGCGATGCCTGCTTCAACCGAGGCACGTGCGCGATCTTGCCCAAGAAAGTCATTGAGCGGTTTGATTCTTCGTGTTGACGCAGGAATTTTTTCAAGATTGGGAATATGCGTCAGTTGCTTGGGCTGAAGCTGTGTTTTGGTCAGGGTGTTTTGAATTTCCGGTTGATCGAATGCTGAAATTAAACTGCTTTGTAGAGGGTCTGGTTGAGTCACTGTAGTTGTTGCAGATAATGAAGAATTCATTTGATCGAGTTTTTGGGGCACTGTTTAAATCCAAAACTAAAATATTGCAATAGAGATTTAAAGGTATACAGGTTTAGTTGAAAAATTCAAGCGCGCAGGTCGTTTTTATCGACAAAATAAAATAATGATTTCACAATTATTGTTGAAACTGAACTTATTAAGCGTTTGAATAGCAGCATTCAGTTTTGCAGAAAAAAACAACGTAATGACAACACAATCTATAGGGTGGAAATCTGCCTTTACTGCTTTTCTCGATCGTCGTGCATTGATCATGCTGTTTTTAGGCTTTTCAGCTGGTATTCCCATTCTTTTGATCTTTTCCAGTCTGTCCTTATGGCTGGGTGAAGCCGGCATTGAAAAAAGTGCAGTAACCTTTTTTAGCTGGGCAGCCCTGGGCTATTCATTCAAGTTTGTTTGGGCACCTTTGATTGACGAGTTGCCGGTGCCATTTTTGACCCAAAAGCTGGGGCGACGTCGGGCCTGGTTGCTCATTGCACAAGTTTTAATTATCAGTGCCATTTGTACGATGGCTTTTTCTAATCCAGCACTCGGTCAGGGCTATTTATATCAGATGGCAGCAGGAGCTGTGTTACTCGGTTTTTCTGCAGCAACTCAGGATATTGTGATTGATGCCTATCGTATTGAACTTGCAGAAACTGAAATGCAGACAGTGCTTGCCTCGACTTATAATGCAGGTTATCGCATCGGGATGATTGTGGCCGGTGCAGGTGCATTGTTCCTTGCGGCCTCACTTGGAACGGCTAAAGGAAACTATATTTATAGCGCCTGGAAAATTACTTATTTGGTTATGGCAGCAGTCATGCTGGTCGGAATTATCACCACTTTAGTGATTCGTGAACCGAAGGTTGATCGCACTTATAAAGATTATAAGCGTAGTGATTACTATCGTCTGGTGGCCGTATTTTTTGTTGCCGTGATTGGCTTTGTATTGAGCTATATTTTTTCCGGAACTCTAACCGAATCTGTTAAGGCACAATTTGCAATTACCGATTCATTATTGCTGTTTTGCTTTGAAACCTTGCGCTTTGTTGGATCTGCTGCGGTAGCCGTATTGCTGGGCTCATTATTGGTCAAAATGGGTGCGGTCAACAAGCAAATGGCTATGGAAACCTGGATCAGCCCGATTGCCGATTTTTTTAGACGCTATGGCTTAAAGCTGGCTTTGGTTCTGTTATTGCTCATCGGTTTCTATCGCATCTCGGACATTATTGCCGGGGTCATCTCCAATGTGTTCTATCAGGATTTAAACTTCAGTAAAGAGCAAATTGCGGAAGCAGTAAAAATTTACGGGGTGATTTTCAGCCTGGTCGGTGGTTTCCTGGGTGGCTTGTTGGCACAGCGTATGAACATTATGAAACTGATGTTTGTTGGTGCAATTTTGGCCAGCTCAACCAACCTGATCTTTATCGGTTTGGTGAAATCAGGCCAGCCAACCCATGATGTTCAAGTCACGGTAGGTCAGCACAAGTATCAGGTTCAATCGGATGAAGTGGGTTACTGGAAACTGAAAGTGCCGAGTCAGGTTTTGGCACAAGCCAATGCAGTACAGGTTCAAGTGCAATATCAAGATGATACACAACCCTCAGTAGTGAGCACAGTTCCCTATTTAAAACAGAATGCGCAACAGCAAGGTGCTCAATCAGGCATGATGCAAATTCTGCCGGTGACCAGCGATAATGTTATTGCTTCAAATGAACAACAGAACAGTCTGGTGGTACGGGGCCAGTATGTTGGGCAGCCCTTGAATGAAACACAAAAAATTGTCCTGAGTTTGGACGGTCAAAAATTTGATGCCAATCTGGACAAAACAGGTGTATTTAGCACCGCTATTCCAGCAGAAAGCCTGGTAAATTCAGCATCAAAACAGCTCGTGGCTGAAGTGATCGATAATGACAAAGCCATTTTAAGCGCACAGCATCGCTATACTATCGATATGAACTCAACTACAGCCAAAGATCTGGATATTGATGTACAGCCTTTAGCTGCAATCAATGTTCAATCGGCTGACGATGTTGAAATTAGCGGCAAGGTCATTAAACCTTATAGTTCGCTGTGGTTATATTTTGCCATTATTGTCGATAACCTGGCATCGGGATTGGCAGGTGCAGCATTCATCGCATTTTTGTCCAGTTTAACCAGTGTATCTTTCACTGCAGTACAATATGCCATTTTTAGTTCGCTGATGACTTTAACGCCGAAGATTTTAGGCGGCTATTCAGGAACCATTGTGACCAATATTGGTTATCCGAATTTCTTCCTCATGACCACGCTGATTGGCATTCCAATTTTAATCTTGGTGGTCTGGGTGGCGAAGCTGTTGCGTGAACATCAGCAACAGTCCAATTAAGCTCAAATTTTTAAAAAATGAATGAAAAACCCATTTTGTCTTGAAGATGAAATGGGTTTTTTCTTTGGCTAAAAATTGCAGTAAAGGTTCAGTCTTATTTTTTAAATAGCCTAAGTGAAGACTCCATCATTATGGTGCGCTGTGCTGTTAAGCAGAATATTGATTTAAAAATGTAATAATAATGGGGAAGTGAAACAATAAATGATATCCAGCTCCAGTTTGCTAAATTGAATTTTCCCCAGCAACTCCCTATAGTGTCTGTAAAAATTGAAACATAGGAAAATGAATGATGCGCATGCTGCATACCATGTTACGAGTAGGCAATCTAGAACAATCTTTAAAGTTTTATACTGAAGTACTCGGTATGACTTTACTTCGTAAACGTGATTATGAAGAAGGTCGATTCACTCTGGCTTTTGTCGGCTATGGTGATGAAGAAAACCATACCGTACTGGAATTGACGCATAACTGGGACACAGAAAGTTATGAGCTGGGCAATGGCTATGGCCATATTGCGATTGCGGTCGATGATGCCTATAAAGCCTGTGAAGAGATCAAGGCACGTGGTGGTAAGGTGGTGCGTGAAGCTGGTCCAATGAAGGGTGGTGTTACCGTGATCGCTTTTGTTGAAGATCCAGACGGCTATAAAATCGAGCTAATTCAGCAAGATGTTAATGCCAGAAATAACTAACAGACTTCTTTGCTCATTATTGACACTCTTTTTATTTTTTCTCCCATAAGGATAAATAAAAGGAATTGATGACAGAAGTCTCATCATAAAGTGATATAGATAAACTAAATATTCAACATTGAGTTGAAACACTGGCTTTATTTATTCAGCCCAGTAAGATGAAACTTTACCGCAAGGTAAAATCACTTATTGGGTTTTTTATTGGCTGTCATTTACAGGACGTAATAATGTTAAAACTGTTGGCATTGGACCGCTTTACCATTTTGCTGGTAGTGATGGTAATTTTGGCCAGTATAGCTCCAGTAGCAGGCGGAGCTGCAGATGTTTTTGGAATTTTAACCAGCATTGCCATTGCAATCCTGTTTTTTTTACATGGAGCAAAACTGTCCCGAGAAGCGGTGATGCAAGGCATCATGCACTGGAAGTTTCATGTGGTGGTTTTTGTATTTACTTTTGCATTATTTCCTATCCTTGGATTACTTGCACAACCCATTCTGTTACCTCTATTAGGTAAGGAACTGTATTGGGGCTTCCTGTTTATGTGCTTCTTGCCCTCTACCGTGCAATCTTCCATTGCGTTTACTTCGGTAGCAAAAGGTAATGTCGCCAGTGCAGTGTGTAGTGCTTCATTTTCCAATATCGTTGGTATGTTTATTACCCCGGTATTGGTCAGTTTCTTTATTCTAGGTCAGTCACAGCATGGTTTTGATCCAACTTCCTCGATTGTTCAAATCACCTTGTTATTACTGGTGCCGTTTATTTTAGGGCAAATCCTGCGACCATATGTTTATCCTTTGATGCTGAAAAAGCCAGGTATAGTTAAAGCCTTTGATCAGGGCACTATTTTAATGGTGGTGTATGGGGCATTTAGTGGGGCAGTAGTTGCCGGTTTGTGGCAAGAAGTGAGCTGGCAGACGTTGCTGATTTTGACCGTATCCTGTTCAGTATTCTTGACTATCATCATGCTACTGGCTTTATATCTTCCAAAATGGCTGGGTTTTAACCGGGAAGATCAAATTGCCATGTTCTTTTGCAGTTCAAAAAAAACATTGGCTAGTGGAGTGCCGATGGCACAAATTTTATTTATTGGCCAGTCTTTGGGTATGATTGTTTTGCCGATTATGATTTTTCATCAAATTCAGCTTATGGTCTGTGGAGTCATTGCCAACTACTGGTCAAAACATCCTGTAGATGAGTTTAAAGAGATAGAAGAGGGTAAAGAATAATTCGCTATCTGTTATTTTTTCCCGTATAATTGCGCCCACTTGTTGTGCTTAGCCCTGACGGTATCCGTCTCGGTGGGCCAAAAGAATGGTCTGTTGTGGTGTTGGTCTGGCTTTTTCCTGGATCAAGCTTATTCCTCATGAATCATGAGAGTGATCAATTGCGATGACAGCATAAGCCTTTCTTAACTTAGGAGTAATCGACGATGCGCGCCGATATTCACCCAAAATATGAAAAATTAGTTGCTACTTGTTCATGTGGTAACGTAATCGAAACTCGTTCAGCGCTTGGTAAAGAAACAATTTACCTAGACGTATGTTCAGCATGCCACCCATTCTATACTGGTAAACAAAAGAATGTGGACACTGGCGGCCGTATCGACAAATTCAAACAACGTTTTGCAGGTATGTCACGTTCTATCAAACGTTAATACCCAAAATGAAAAAAACGGGCTTCTTGCCCGTTTTTTATGTCCGTTATTTCATCAATGACTCAATTACAGACCTTGTACAAGACCTATTGGTCTTGTACATCAATCAAATGATCCAGTTTTTTCTGGAAATAATCGCCCTGAATAAAACGAGCATCCACGTTCCATGCGTTTGCAAACAGAGTCATGTCATTGAGATCGCGCAGCATGATTTCGCTAGCTTTAATTTCCTGGAAGGCACTCAGCTTTTCCTGTAATTCTTGCGTCGATTTTTCTGTTTGCAGCATTTTGGTCAAATTCTGATGTAAAGTTAAACAATTTACATCAAGTTGACGTAGCATCGACTCGCTATAAATGCTATTACCAAAGTCTCTGAGGGAAACTTCAGCGCCAAATTGACGTAACTGGGCAATATACTTTTGAGCATCTGAGATATTTTGACTAATATCTTCTTCTGAAAATTGTAAAACTAATGGATGCTTCAATTTACTGCGGACAATGGTAATGAGTTTGGAAATGAATTCAGGGAAGCTTCGGTCGTGTAATAGTACAGCTTTATTCAAATTCACAATCAATTTTGCTTCAGGATATTGAGTAATGAAATTATGCAGTTGTTTACATGATTCCACTAATATCCAGCGATCCAGTTTAATGGATAACTCAGGATCGTCTGCAAGTTCTCTTAAGCCAGCCAGATCTTTCCAGGCATTTTCATAAATAAAACCGCTGGTGACTTCATAAGTATATAAATTAGTGTCTTGCTTATCGTAGAGCTGTTGATATTTAAGGTGAATTTCACCGCGATCCAAGCTTTGTTGCAAGGCTCTGAGTAGGGTTGCTTCAGGTGAACTAGGTACTGCCTTAATTTCGGGTTGCTGTAGCTCAATGCTTGGAATGTTTAAGGGTGTTTCTAATTCAAGTGCAGGAGTCGGCTGATTTTCCGGTAAAGCAGTCTTGTAAGCTGTAGCAATAAATTGTTCAAAATGTTTTTCATCACGTATTTCAGTATCGAGCAGTGTATAGCCAATTCTGAGATTCAGCGGATAGGATGTGTGATCAATGGACAATAATTGCGGTTTAGTTAATGAACTTAAACCGATCAGTTTGGACTCTAATTTGGCTTTAGATTCGGCTTGGAACAAGCCCACATAAATACCAAAACTTGTTTGAAATAATGGAGCATGAGTTTGCTCTTTTAAAAAATCCTTGATATTAGTGGAATAATTTTTGAGTGTATCCCACTCCTCTTTAAAAATATTATCAGGACAAGAAGCCAGGGAAAATACCACGAGGGCATTAATATCTGAAGGTTGTTGAGTGATGGTACGATTAATCAGCTGATAGGTATTGGACTTTGGAGCATCGGCTGTTGTAGATGTAGGCTGAACTGATGGTGAAGATTCAATATCAATCGTAATTTGTACGGCATCTTCTTCATTCGTAGAAGGTAAAAACTCAACTTTAAGCGGGTTTGGAACAGATATTTGATGATTTAAGCTGTTGATTTCAAAACGCCCTAAATCAAACTGACCTTGTGAAATTTTTTTAAAACGTAACTTAAAATCATTTAAATCTTTAGGCTGAAGTAGGTCGAGTAAGGGAAGTCCAACAATCTGATCTTCATTATTAAGCCCAAAAAGTGTTAAATATTCAGGGTTTGCCTGGACATGAATACCTTCCTGAATCAGTGCAATGGCTTTGTTGCTCTCTTGAACTAAAGACTGGGCCTGGGTTTGAGCTGTTTCTAGCTCTTCCATTAAATGTTGTTGTGTCAGCAGCAAACGACTGAGTGAAAGGGCACGTAAAAGACCAATATAAAAACGATCTGGATAATCCAGATTAAGAATGTCATAAATCCCTTTACGAATATAACCTGCGTATTGATCGGCCTGATAATCATCAGGTTTGAGCAGGATCATTGGAAGGTTTGGTTGCTTGGACAGGCGGATTAAGCTTAACGCCTGTTCATATTTTAAGTCATAAGCACGACCAAAAATAACCAGATCCCAAGTGTGATGTAATTGCTTTTCGAAGTTTTGTAAATCATCCAGCAAGGTTGCATGTACTAAATGTTCACTGGATGTTAAAAGGTCACGAATTTGGTTAAAACGTATTTGATTATCATCGATAATGAGTAAACGTGTTTCAGTACGTTTTAACTTTTTAGACAATAATGGATTTCTCACTTTAATGCTTCCCATAAATCGTGATTCTTGACTTCATTCGTTTGCTTATTAATAAAGTTGTTGATCAAGTTTTCTTGTTGCTCATTCAGTAATTCGAACTCAAAACGGATAAAACTTTGTGTAATGATTTGTGCTTTGGTGAGATAAATTTTTATTTCTTCTCGTCCCAAGCGTAAATGAATAGTTTGTTTTTCCCTAAACATATGTGAACCAGACACGATCAGGCTGGTGGATACCTCATCAACTTGGCTAGACTGAACGATCAGGGCAGGCTGGTAATTATTGCTATGACGATCTGTTTTGATCATGACAGCACAAGGGAATAAATCTTGTGCCAAGACTTCTAGTCCCAGTTCCAGGCTTTTGGCTGTTGACTGCTTGATCCAGCGGATCACACCGCCACGCCATGGGCTATGGGTATTTTCCTGAATTAAAATAAATTCACCAGTTTTCAAATTCGAAGGTGCAGAGCCATTCCATTTAATTCTGTAACCATTGACACTGATGTCCAGAACTTCTGCAGAATAAATCTGTTTGGCTTCACGATCTAAAGTTTTTGCTGTGGTAATTTCGGCCGGGATATTCGAATTCATCGAATTAATAAAGCTGCTTTCATTATGGAATTGATAATTGATATCTAAATCCAGAGTTTCATGAAAGTTTTTGCCATTAGAGAGGTAAAAGTGTGCCACCAAAAGACTAAAACAGATTTGTAATTGTGCAGAATATTCATAACGTTCATGAAGGCGTTCAGTATTACTGGTAAGCAGGTTGTGAATATGAAAGTGCAGTGCCGGGGTTAAAAATAGCTTTTCATTACGTGATAAATAACCAGACTTTTTGGTTCGGGTTTCAGAAAGATGATCTAATAAATTTTGTGTGGAAATATAGATAGTCGGTTTGTAAAGACTGGCCTGATTGATATTAAAAACAGGTGGATAGTCTTTATTGATATCGACAATATAGCGAGAAAGCGAAGTTTCTTTGGGTAATACATGAACCAGTTTGGCCCAGTCAAAACTGCATAAATATAAGCCCTGCATTTCAGAAGGCCGAATTTGATGAGTATTCAGAATTTCCAGCAATACCAGTTGTGAATAAGCCTGAGCAACGGTTTGTAAAGGATGCTGCGTGTCTAAAATCTGATTGATATTGGTTTGATAAAAATTATTTTTAATTGCACATTCAATCAGCTGATGTGCAATTAACCATTGTCCAAATAAAGGCGTGCTATAGAGCAAATGTTGTTGATAAAGCAATAAAGACAATTGCTGCAAAGCATAATAAGTAGAAACAATTCTGGCCGTTTGCAAACTCTTCTTTTGGTTGAATGCAAATAGAGAAAACTTTTGCATGCTGAGCTGGGTGTTGCAGCGTTTTGAAATATCGATATAAATTTTGGCAAAATGACTACGTAGAAGCATCGCTAGCTCAATGATCTGGTCGCTGCGGTCATTGCTCATCAGCCCCTGATTGAAAAAATGCTTTTCCAGGCTGCCTAAAACATTATCCAGGGTAGGATGCAGGATTTGAATCAAGTCAAAACGCAACATTTCCGGACATTTAAGTTCTGATATTTCCAGCAAGGCATTGAAAAGTTCTTTGGACGAACTCCCCAATTGAAGAATGGATAAATTGCATACCCAGTCTTGTAAGCCTTTTGCATTGGTTGGGCAGAAGCTTAATTTTTCCAACTTTAACTCTGTTGGTGTTTGGAAGATATCTGAATTACTCATAAGCATCGTTATTATTAACTCAAAAAGTTGAAACCCCAAAAAGCGGTGTTTTATTTTTTTCGCCCGCTATTTCCCTAACGAGTTTAGGAACCAAATATCCCGGCAGGTTCTCTAAAACCTCTTTATATATCAGATTAATTTCTTCAGGACTTAAGTCAAAATGATGGGCACCTTTTACTTTGTCTAATACGTGTAAATAGTATGGCATCACGCCCGCTTCAAACAGGCGATAACTTAAATCCACTAACAGCTGCGCAGAATTATTAACCCCTTTTAATAAAACTGCCTGATTCAGCACGGTAATTTGATGTTGAACCAACGCTGAAAGTTTGGAACAGGTAAACTCGTCCAGCTCAGCGGCATGATTTGAGTGTACCACTAGAATAATGCGCAGCCTACTGTTTTTTAATAAGGAAATCAGCTCTTCATCGACACGGTTGGGGATTACGATCGGAACCCGTGAATGAATTCTCAAAAATTTAATTTGCGGCATGGACTCAAGACGTTCAATCCACAGGGCAAGTTTTCGATTTGACAGGGTAAGCGGGTCGCCACCGCTCAAAATAACTTCGTTTATATCTGGTTGATTTTGAATATATTGTTTAATATTTAACCAATCTTCATTTTTTGGCAGGTTTTCCTGGTAGGGAAAATGACGGCGGAAACAGTAACGACAATGAACTGCACATGCCCCAGTTAAGGTGAGTAAAAAACGCGATTTATATTTATGTAATACGCCTGGCTGTTGATTCGCCTGTTCCTCACCTAAAGGATCGGTTACAAAACCAGGATGATCTTCAAGTTCCAGATGATGGGGTAATACTTGTAACAGCAGAGGGTCAAGCGGGTTGCCAATGCTCATTTTTCCGACGAACGCACGGGGAACACGCAACTTAAACTTTTCAGAAGCTAGGATTGCCCCTGATAATAATTGATCAGGCGAGAGCTGAAGTGTTTCAAGCAACTCTAAAGGGTCCGTAATCAGGTCACTCAGTTGAGATTGCCAGTTTTGCTCTTGATACAAATAGTTTATCATGCCAGATGTTAAAAATAATGCTAGTCTAGCATTAATAGATTTAAGTTAGTAAGTTTGGAGCGAGCCTTTCATGGCCAATTATTCTACAAATGACTTTAAGCAAGGCCTTAAAGTAATGCTTGACGGCAACCCATGTTCAATCATGGAAAATGAATATGTAAAACCTGGTAAAGGTCAAGCATTCAACCGTGTAAAACTTCGTAACCTTAAAACAGGTAAAGTTTTAGAAAAAACTTTTAAATCGGGTGACTCTTTAGAAGCAGCGGACATCGTGGAAGTAGAAATGAACTACTTGTACAACGATGGTGAAATGTGGAACTTCATGGATCCTGAAACTTTTGAACAGATTACTGCAGACAAAACTGCAATGGGTGATGCTGCAAAATGGTTAAAAGACGATTCTAACGAACTTTGTACCATTATGTTATTCAATGGCGTTCCATTGACAGTAAGTGCACCAAACTTCGTCGTATTGAAAATCGTGGAAACTGATCCAGGCGTACGTGGCGATACTTCTGGCGGCGGCGGCAAACCGGCTAAACTCGAAACTGGTGCTGTTGTTCGTGTACCATTATTCGTACAGCAAGAAGAAAGTGTTCGTGTAGATACTCGTACGGGTGACTATTTAGAACGTGCATAATGGTTTTAAAATAGACTATTATCGAAAGGGATGATCAAAATCATCCCTTTTTTTATGCCAAAGTATTAGATGAAAAGCAAAATATGAGGAGTACAGTCGCAAGGGAAAAAACAGCAGTATACCGAACAATAAAAAATGAAGGCTGATTTATGCATTAGATATGAGGGCTTTACATGGAAACGATTCAACCGAAGTTATCAATAACTTCCAAAATAGTGTGGCTTCTGGTGGCAGTTCTAGGTGCGGTGTCCTTTGGGATACTTGCAATCAGCAGAGGTGAGCATGTCAATGCAGTTTGGCTGGTTTTAGCTGCCATCTGTGTCTATAGCATCGCTTATCGCTTCTATAGCTTATTTATTGCCAATAAAGTTTTTGAACTCAATGCCAGACGTTTAACCCCCGCTCATCGTCTGGCAGATGGTCTGGATTATGTGCCGACCAATAAATATGTCTTGTTTGGACACCACTTTGCAGCCATTGCCGGTGCCGGGCCTTTAGTCGGACCAATTCTTGCGGCACAAATGGGCTACCTGCCAGGAACCATCTGGTTGCTGGTCGGTGTTGTACTTGCAGGCGCTGTGCAGGATTTTTTAGTCCTGTTTATTTCGACCCGCCGTGATGGACGATCACTGGGTGAAATGGCAAAGCAGGAGCTTGGTTCTTTTGCCGGTATCATTGTGATGCTGGGTGCATTAGGCGTCATGATCATTATTCTTGCTGTGCTTGCCTTGGTGGTGGTAAAAGCCCTAACCAACAGTCCATGGGGTGTATTCACCATTTCAGCCACTATTCCAATCGCCTTGTTTATGGGCGTATATATGCGTTATATCCGTCCGGGAAAAATTGCCGAGGTTTCAATCATCGGTTTTGTGCTGATGATGCTGGCGATTGTCTATGGCGGTAATGTGGCAGCTGATCCGTACTGGGGGCCCATCTTTACCCTTTCAGGTACGCAGTTGACCTGGTGTCTGATCACTTATGGTTTCATTGCTTCTGCATTACCGGTCTGGTTGCTGCTCGCGCCACGTGATTACTTGTCTACCTTCTTGAAGATTGGCGTGATTGCCGGTCTGGCCGTGGGCATTATGGTGGCATTGCCTGAAATGAAAATGCCGGCGGTAACGCATTTCGTGGATGGTACAGGTCCTGTCTTTGCCGGTTCGATGTTCCCGTTCCTGTTCATTACCATTGCCTGCGGTGCCATTTCCGGTTTCCATGCCCTGGTTTCTTCAGGTACGACACCTAAACTGGTTAATAACGAAGTGGATATTCGTGTGATCGGTTATGGCGGCATGTTGATGGAATCGTTTGTTGCGGTTATGGCAATGATTTGCGCCACCATTCTTGAGCCTGGTGTATATTTCGCAATTAACGCACCTGCTGCGGTCCTCGGTACAACGGTGGAAAGTGCGGCAGAAGCGGTACGTACTTTAGGCTTTGTGGTGACACCTGAAGCCTTGACTCTGCTTGCTCAGGAAGTGGGTGAGAGTTCAATTCTATCGCGTACCGGTGGTGCCCCAACATTTGCCATTGGTATGGCGCACATTATTACGGAAATTTTCAATAACCGTTCCATGATGGCGTTCTGGTATCACTTTGCCATCCTGTTTGAAGCATTGTTTATTTTAACAGCGGTAGATGCCGGTACACGTGCTTGCCGTTTCATGGTTCAGGATACTGTCGGTATTGTAATTCCTGCGGTGAAACAATCGCACAATTTCTTTGGTAATTTGTTGGGTACCGCAGTCGCTGTTGCAGGCTGGGGTTTCTTCGTTTATCAAGGTGTGATTGATCCGCTCGGTGGAATTAACAGCTTATGGCCACTATTCGGTATTGGTAACCAAATGCTGGCGGCTATGGCACTGATTTTAGGCACAGTCATTCTGTTCAAAATGAAGAAAGAAAAATATGTTTGGATCACGATTGTTCCCACCATTTTCCTGTTCATTACCTGTATGACTGCTGGCTGGCAAAAAATCTTCCATGAAAATCCGAAAATTGGTTTTCTGGCACAGGCCAACCGTTTCTCTGATGCCATTGCTCGTGGAGAAATCTTAAAGCCAGCCAAAGACATTGCTGAAATGCAAACGATTGTGTTCTCCAATCAGATTAATGCAGTACTGTGCGGTTTCTTCATGATTGTGGCGGTGGTGATGCTGTTTGCTGCGATTGGTGTCATTCGCCGCGCATTGGCAAATCCAAATCCGACTGTGCATGAATCTGAAGCCATTTACAGTGATGAGATTAGCTCAAATGAAGTGGCAGGAGAGGTGAAATGAGTCTAAAAGATCAAATTCGTCAAAAACTGGCACTGGGCAAAATTATCAAGTTTACGGTATTGGCTCAACCAAAACAGTTTTTGATGCTAAATGGCATTAAAACCATTCAGCTCATTTGGCAACGCCTGCAGCAAAGCTTTCGCCTGATGGTGGGGGTGCCGGACTATCAGACCTATTTGGCGCATATGGCAAAACATCATGCCGATTTAACCCCCATGGATGCCAAAACATTTTACCGTCACTGTGTGGATTCACGTTATCCAAGCGCAGGCGGTGGAATGAAAAAATGTCCCTGCTAGCCTGAAGATATGTTTGTCTGAAATCTTCTGATTTATTTGGAAAAACAACAAAACGGTGTATGTTAATCATGCACCGTTTTTTATTGGGGAAAGAGTGTGATTTGGGGTATGAATAAAGTTCAAAAACAGGAACTCACGCTAGCACAACAAGAGCTGAATTTTCAGGTAGAATTTTTTGCTGAAAAAATTCAGGCATTCCTGACTCAAATCAATCGGATTATTTTGGATAAAGAGCAGCAAACCAAACTGGCTTTATGTTGTTTGCTATCCGGTGGACATGTGCTGTTTGAAGATTTGCCGGGGCTGGGTAAAACCACCTTGTCCAGTGCCTTGTCGCATATTGCCGGATTGAAGTTCCAGCGTATTCAGTTTACCAATGACATGCTTGCCAGTGATGTGATTGGGGTGAACATGTTTAACCAGAAAGAGCATCAGTTTGAGTTCAAGCAGGGACCTATTTTTACCCAAATTTTGCTGGCTGATGAAATTAACCGCTGTAGTCCAAAAACGCAAAGTGCTTTGCTGGAAGCGATGGAAGAAGGCCAGGTGACGGTAGATGGGGTACGTTATGATTTACCGCGACCTTTTTGGGTCATCGCTACGCAAAATCCGTTGTTTCAGAGTGGAACTTATAGTCTGCCCGAATCGCAGCTCGACCGTTTTTTGATGCGTTTGTCACTAGGCTATCCATCACGTTCTGCAGAAAAACTGCTATTACAGCAAGATTCCCGCTATGCCTTGATTTCAACCTTGCAACACGTCTTTAATGAAGAGGAAATTTTGACAATTCAGCAGCTAGTGACGCAAGTTTATATTGTCGATGCAGTGCTGGATTATCTACTGGATCTGGCTGCTGAGACCCGTAAAAGCCCGCATGGTTTATCGACCCGCGGATTATTAGCCTTGAAAAAAGCAGCTCAGGCGCACGCCTTTATTGAACAGCGTAGTTATGTGACTCCAGATGATGTGCAAGCGGTGTTTGCTGCCGTGGTGTCGCATCGTATTGGCCTAAGCGAAGCAGAAACCTTGCAGCTGATGCAGCAAGTCCAGATCAGCTAAAGGGTGATTGACTTGACTACACTTTTGACCCAGCCGTGGCACAAATGGTTAGCGAAACGCTTCCAGTTTAAAAAAATCAAACAGCTCTCGCAAAAAGACATTCTGATTTTTATCTATCAGCAGGGATACCTGTATCTGGTGTTGATTTTGCTGACGTTTATTGCCGGGGTAAATTATGCCAACAACCTGATTCTGGGTTTTTGCTTTCTGGTCAGTGCCATTTTATGTATCAGCTTTTATTTAACTTTTAAGCAGCTGCATGGGCTCAAGCTTGAGGTTTCAGTCAATGAAGTTGGGCAGGTGGGCCATCAACTGGATTTGCAACTCCATTTTCAGCAAGCGCAAAAGCAGCCGCGTTATTTGTGGGTTAAAACTAGCCAGCATTTGGAAAAAATATTCATTTCAGAATTGAAGCAAAACATGACCTTGTCATTTTTTACTGAAAAAAGAGGGAGGTTTGATTATCCAACCCTTCAGGTCTATTCAGTTTATCCTTTTGGGCTGGTGCGGGCCTGGACCTATTTTTACTTGAAAGAATATTCATGGGTGGCCCCTAAAGCGGCTTTTTATCCTGCAGAAAACAAGCAGCATCAGCACAGTTTTGAGCCGGATATGGATGAATTCCGTGAACTGCGTAATTTCAAGGCTGGAGATAGCTTGCAAGCGGTGTCATGGAAGCAGGCAGCACGTGGACAAGGTTTATATATCAAGGTATTTGAACAGCACAATGAGCAGCCGAATATTGAAATTCATTATCACAATATGCTGAGTACTCAGCATGAAGAAAAACTGAGCCTCATGATGGGCTTAATTGAACAATGTGAGCAAATGCAGTGTGCATATGCAGTTTTTTTACCGCAAGCTGAACTGGCTGCAGGTTTGGGTAACAGCCAGTTATTACAGGCCAAAAAACTTTTGGCGCAGGCTTAAATCATGATTGATACACAGATCAGAACCTCGATACTGATGACCCTGTTATTGATACTGATGGCACAGGTTATTTTTAATCCGCTGGTATTGAGCCTTATTTTTGCCCTAATTATCTTTTTTTTATTTTATAGCTTAAAAGATCAGTCCAAGGCTTTATCCAGAGTGTGGACCTTTGTGCTGACTTTAGTTGCTTTGGCTGCAATTTATTTTAACTATCAAACTTTTATTGGTATAGAAGCTGGCGTTGCCGTTTTATCTACTTTTTTATTTGCTAAGGCGCTGGAAAGCAAGAATAAACGTGATGTCATTATCCTGTTTAATTTTGCCATGTTTGTTAGTGCCAGTTCATTTTTATTTAGCCAGTCCATCTGGATGGCACTGATGGTGCTGCTCTGTTTACTCAGTTGCCTGATCGGCCTGTACCGTTTACAGACCCATGAATTTAGACAATTGCAAAATTCATCTGGTGCATGGCAAAGTGATGCCAAACATGTGGCTAAATTCCTGATTCTGGCTTTGCCTTTTTTTATCCTACTGTTTGTGTTTTTCCCGCGCTTGCCACCACTTTGGGCGATTCCGATCCCGGTACAAAAAAGTGTCACTGGGATGAGTGACAGCATGTCACCAGGGGATATTGCCGAGTTATCGCAGTCAAGCAGTCTGGCATTTCGAATTATTGGCGATATGAATCAATTACCAGACCGCAATGATTTATATTGGCGAGCGATGGTTTTAGACCAGTATGACGGTAAAACCTGGACCAGCAGTTTTGTCAATGAAAAACCGGTCGCAATTCAAAATCTAAAGAACGGAAAATACAGTTTTAATTATCAGTATTTAGCTGCTGATCCTCATGTGATGTGGGTGATGGGACTAGAACAATCGCGACCATTACAACAGAACTATCAGTTAAAACAGGATGGCCGTATTACGCCGGTACGACAAATTTTGCAGAATCAGCCGATTGTATTGCGATGGCTGGGCAATGCTCAGTCGCAAGAACAGACTTTATATAAAACAGGATTTTTGCAACAGATCAATACCAAAATTCCAGAGCACTTGGATGAGCAATCACGCCAGTTTGCATTTGAGATGTTCAAGCGGAGTGGACAGCAACCTGAACGTTATGTCAGCAATATTTTGCAGTGGTATAAAAATAATGGTTTTGCTTACACCTTGAATCCCGGCTTGCTGGGAGAAAACCGGATAGATGAATTTCTGTTTCAATCACGTCGTGGTTTTTGCGAACATTATGCCTCAAGTTTTGCTTTGCTTATGCGTTATGTCGGCATACCTGCACGTGTAGTAGTGGGTTATCAGGGTGGACAACTTGCCCCTGATCGAGCCAGCTGGGAGGTGCGACAGCTCGATGCACATGCATGGACCGAAGTTTTATTGCATGGAAAATGGCAAAGAATCGATCCTACAGCGATTATCGCGCCACAACGCATAGATGGGGGAATGCAAAATTATATTGAAAGTGATCGCAGTATCTTGGGCAATAAAGAACAGAAATGGAGATATCGCCAGTTTGCAGTGATGAAAAACCTGAGAATCTGGAGTGATTATGCGAGTTATCAATGGCAAAGCAAGGTGGTGGGCTATGATGCCGAAAAGCAGCAAGGCTGGTTGTCCACGCTGGGTATTAAAAATGCTTATGCCAGCAGTATCATCATGTTATTGAGTATTCTGCTGGTGGTGGCGGTTTATTTTATCTGGATTTTTTATCGAAGCAGTCGGTCGGTTTCAGCTTATGAGCGTGCCATTCAACAATTTTCTAAACAATTGGAATTCAACTTGCGCAAGCAGCCTGCAGAAACTTTTTATAGCTGGATGCTTCGTTTGGCTGAACGGGCAGAACAGGATCAGCAACAGATATTTACTCAAACAGCACAGCATTATCAGCAACAGCACTATTCTTTAATGCAAAATCACCAGCAAATAAAGCAATTTAGAAAAATGCTTAAAACATGTGCAAATACTTTAAAAAATAATAGAAAGCACTTGTCTTAAAAAATAAAAGTGAATATGATTCACAGCACTTAGGTGTATAGCTCAGTTGGTTAGAGCGCTACGTTGACATCGTAGAGGTCAGCAGTTCGAGTCTGCTTATACCTACCAATATTCTAAACGTTATGTTATAAGGGTTTTAAGCGAAATCAGTAGTTTAAAACCCTTTTTTGTTGTCTTAAATAAAGTCTACCCTTAACAGCACTATCTTTAAAATCGCTATTTTTTGCCGATAATGCCGTTAAATTTAGACCAAGATTAGACCAAGAATATAGAGTTATTGTAAGTTTTCGGCTTTTTTTGCACTAATTTGTTTTTTATTCTGCACTAAATAAATTGCAGTTATTCTGCACTAAATAAAAATCTAACGCTTCTCATCAAAGCATTAGATAAATATCAATTAAATTT
>NZ_VOYP01000024.1:0-51074 GCF_013420235.1 Acinetobacter sp. YH01022
ATCGTTTGAAGGATAAAAAAAGAATAGGGATTCAGCCTCAGGTTGAAACTTAATACGAGATCAAAGGGGTCAATTTTACTTTGCCATTTGTAAGGTAAAAGGGGTCAATTTTAGAATGCCGTTGACACATTAATCGTTGTACGCATTTATGATTAATTGATAAGCCCGATTTTTTCAATACAAGTGTAATCCTACGATACCCATATCTGCCTTTATGTTTATGATATATCGTCTTTATTTGCTGCTTAACATCACTATATTTATCACCAAGCTTCGCTTGCTGTTCATGATAAAAGTACGTGCTTCGAGCTAATTTAGATGCACGTAATAAGTATGTTAATTTATACCTTTGCCTTAATTCAGATATGAATCTTGCAGTTGTTGCTGTTCTGCTTTTTCCTGTTCTTTCTGCCTCTGAATCAAGGCTCTCCGCTTTTTTAGATAGGCGACCTCAGCACGGAGATATGCTAGTTCTTCAAGCAATTGTTCATGCGTTTTATCACGATCTTCTTGGAGCTGTTTGACTTTAGGTATTTTCGGTTTCATCATGGGTTTAGGTCGTCCTCTCGGTTTAGGTTTTAAACCATCTATACCATTTTCTTGATATAGCCGAACCCATTTTATAACTTCATAATGCGACCGTAGTTTAAATTTAATCATAGCTTCACGAGCGGATAGACCATCAATCAAAATACTATCAACCACTTGTTTTTTTAAATTATAAGATTTTTCTGGTGAAGTTTTTCTTGGTTTTAACGATTCTTCTCCATGATTTTTAAATTGGGCAACCCATTGCCTAACAAGACTTTCATGAATATTGAAATATGCACCAGTCTTTCTGCTACCACTATTAGTATCGAAAGAATAACGAACAACTTTAAGTTTAAACTCTTGAGAATATTTAGCCATAGAAAAGCACCCTCCAAATTAGACTAAAAGTGTCCAACTTTCGGGGTGCAGTTCACTTAGCGGGATTTTTTATTTTAAGAACAACTACTTTGCAATTTTAGCGAGTAATTCTTCTTTTGAAATATTGACAGATTCAGCATCACGGCGACCTTTATATTCAAAAGTCCCTGCATCCAAACCTTTCTCCCCAATTACAATACGGTGTGGAATCCCGGTAATTTCAAGGTCAGAGAATTTCACCCCTGGACGCTCGTCACGGTCATCCAAAATCACATCATAACCCGCAGCTTGCAGTTCTGCATAAAGTGCTTCAGCAGCTTCCAAAGTACGTGGTGATTTATGTGCATTCATTGGAACAATCGCAACTTCAAACGGTGCAATTGCAGAAGGCCAGATAATCCCTTTGTCATCGAAGTTCTGTTCAATGGCAGAGGCTACCACACGCGTTACACCAATACCGTAGCAACCCATGGTTACAATCGTCGGTTTGCCGTCTTTACCAAGCACTTTGCAGCCTAAAGCTTCAGAGTATTTTTGGCCCAGCTGGAAGATGTGACCGACTTCAATACCACGCTTAATTTGCAGTGTCCCTTTACCATCTGGAGATGGGTCACCTTCAACCACATTACGTAAGTCATAAACCTCAGTAAATGTTGCATCACGTTCCCAGTTGACACCTGTTGCATGTTTTTCGGCTTCATTGGCACCGGCAACAAAATCAGAAAGTACAGATGCTGCACGGTCAACAATCACAGTAATGCCTTTTTCAACTAGACCTTGTGGCCCAATGAAGCCAGTGGTTAAACCAAGGGCTTGAATTTGAGCTTCAGTTGCGAATGTTAAAGGTGCGGCAATTAACGGATGCTTTTCAGCCTTAATTTCATTCAGTTCATGGTCACCACGAAGGAATAAAGCAACAACAGGTGCTTCTTTACCTTCTTCAGTTGCAACACCTTGTACGAGCAATGCTTTTACAGATTGTGCAGCATCAGTACCTAAGAAAGCAGATACATCGGCAATGGTTTTTTGAGCTGGTGTATCGACCAGTTTTAATTCCTGAGTTGCGGCCGCACGCTCACCGACAAGAATTGCTTCAGCCATTTCAACGTTGGCAGCATAATCAGATTCGGTAGAGAAGGCGATATCATCTTCGCCACTTGATGCCAAAACGTGGAATTCATGTGAACCTGAACCGCCAATTGAGCCAGTATCGGCCTGTACTGGACGGAAGTCTAAGCCCAAACGGCTAAAGATACGGCAGTACGTGTCATACATCACGTCATAGGTTTCTTGTAGTGAAGTTTGATCGATATGGAAAGAATAAGCATCTTTCATGATAAATTCACGTGAACGCATCACACCAAAACGTGGACGGACTTCATCACGGAATTTGGTTTGTACCTGATAGAAATTGATTGGCAGCTGTTTGTAGCTTTTCAATTCATTTCGTGCAAGATCGGTGATCACTTCTTCGTGTGTAGGACCAAGCACAAAATCGTTATTATGACGGTCTTTAAAACGTAATAACTCTGGACCATATTGCACAAAGCGGCCGGATTCTTCCCAAAGGCTTGAAGGCTGGGTTACTGGCATGAATACTTCCAGCGCTCCTGCACGGTTCATTTCTTCACGGACAATCGCTTCAACTTTATTTAGCACACGTACGCCCATCGGCAACCAAGTGTATAAACCCGAAGCCAATTTACGAATCATCCCCGCACGTAACATGAGCTGATGTGAAATCACTTCAGCATCATTTGGGGTTTCTCTTAACGTAGCAAATAAAAAGCGACTCGCGCGCATGGAAACTGTCCTAATAATTAAGCGTTAAAGCATAAGATTATACGATAAAAAATGAGGTGAACATTTCAGAATGTCACCTCATGTCAAGTGGGTTTATTATGCCATGATTTTTCGGATTTGGCGCGTCATAAAATTCTTCAAGTCATCCAGGTAGGTGAAGATCACAGGAACCACAACCAGAGTCAATAGGGTGGAGGTGATTACGCCCCCAATCACGGCATGGGCCATGGGTGCACTTTGTTCGCCACCTTCACCCAGACCCAATGCAAGAGGAATCATCCCCATCACCATGGCACTGGTGGTCATTAAAATAGGGCGTAGACGGGTTTTACCCGCTTCTATAATGGCATCATAACGATCAACCCCACGATCCATGGCTTTTTTGATGAAGTCAATTAACAGGATGGCATTTTTGGTCACTAATCCCATCAGCATGATAATGCCAATAATGGAAAACAGGTTCATGGTGGAATTAAACAGGAATAAAGCCAGAAACACCCCAATCAGCGAGAGGGGAAGGGAAGCCATAATCGCAGCAGGATGAATGAAGCTGTTAAATTGTGAACCCAGTACAATATAGATGAACACAATGGAAAGGGTAATGGCGGTTAAGGCATAACCTGCCGATTCGGCCATGTCTTTATTTGCACCTTGCGTGGCAAAGCTATAACCGGGTGGTAAATCAAAGTTATCTTGAATTTTTTTAATGTCTTGACCGATATCCCCTGCAGGGCGGCCTGCTGTATTGGCTTCTATCAGGACTTCGCGGGCCAAATCACGGCGGGTAATTTGCGATGCCCCCAAACTTTCTTCGAAGTTTGCCACACTGGCTAGAGGCACTAAAATAGGCTGGCCAGAAGCATCGGTTTTTTGTGAATTCAGATAAAGATTTTCAATATCGCTCGGTAAGGTGCGTCTGTTTTCAGTCAGGCGAAGATTAACATCATAGATTTCGCCTTTTTCATCTTGCCAAGTGGTAACGTTGTCGCCTGCAATTAAGGGACGAATGACACTGGCGATTTGATTGACAGAAAGACCTAAATCACTGGCAAGGACACGATTGATATGAACCGCCAAGGTGGGCTTAGGTTCTTTAAGTGAACTTTCCAGATCGACGATACCTTCGACTTTGGAAATTTCTGCCAGAAAGCGATCGGAGATTTTTTGCAGTTCGTTCAGGTCGGTACCTTTAATGGAAATCATGATCGGTTTTTGCCCTCCCGAAACCGTTTCATCTGCCGAAGCCACCGAGGTAATGGTAATACCCGCTACACTTTGCAAGCGCTGGCGAAACTCATTATTCAGTTGGGTCAGGGTCTTATCACGCTCCAGACGAGGCGTGACCTTGACGCGTATGCTGACATGGTTTTTACCACGATCCGTTACCCCATTGATAATGCTGTAGGTATTACGTACATCTGGATACTGGCGCATAATATTCTCCACTTGCAACAACTTGGCTTGTGAATATTCGAGTGAGGCATCTACAGGCGTTTCAAATTTAATTCGAATTTCGTTTTTATCTGGAACAGGAACAAATTCCGTACCAATCAATTTAGATAAACCCAATGCACCAAAAAGTGAAGCTGCGGCCACTATCAGGGTTAAAATACGGAAGTGTAGTGCCAGTTTTAACAGTTTTTCATAGTAATGGCTTAAATGATCAAGCCTATTGGATATCCAGTTAAAGAAGCGCTTTATTCTGCTGGGTTTCTTGTTTGGATTATGTTTTTTAGCCCAGTGTGCAGAAAGCATGGGATCGAGGGTAAAACTGACAAACATTGAAATCAGCACGGCAGCGCTGACCGTTACTCCAAATTGATAGAAGAATTTACCGATAATGCCGCCCATAAATGCAACTGGTAAAAATACCGCAACAATGGTCAGTGTCGTGGCTAAAACCGCCAGCCCAATTTCTTTAGTGCCATCGAGTGCTGCCGTTACAGCATCTTTGCCCATATCGGCATGACGGACAATATTTTCCCGCACTACAATTGCATCATCAATCAACAGGCCAATACTGAGAGATAATGCCAGTAAGGTCATCATGTTAATAGTGAAGCCGAAAGCCCAAATAAAGGTTAATGTCCCCAACAGGGAAATAGGTAAGGTCAGCCCGGTAATGGCGGTAGAGCGAAAAGACCCCAAGAACAGTAAAACAATCAGAACAGCGAGAACCGCACCTTCAATAATGGTTCGTGCCACATCTTTAATACTGCCACGAATGCCTTTGGAACCATCGACGGCAACTTTAGCCACAGTACCCTCGGGTAGCTGTTGCTCGATTTTTGCTAGGGCTTTATAGCTGGCATTGACCACATCAATTACATTGGAATCCGAATTGCGCAGAATATCAATCGCGACCGCAGCTTTACCATTTAAATAAGCACTTGATTCCAGATTGGCTTGACCATCTTCAATGCTTGCCACCTGTTTTAGAAAAATAGGAGTACCATTTTTATTGGCAATAATCAGGTCACCAAACGATTGCGGGTGAATCACTTTGGATTTGATTTCCACCACCAGTTCAGACGTCGGCTGTTTTAAGGTGCCTCCCGGAACTTCAATATTTTCACCTTTCAAGGTATTGATGACTTTATCTACACCAATACCAAAGCTTTGCAGTTTTTGCGGATCGACTTCAATACGAATCTGGCGTTGTGCATCGCCCAGTAAATTGACTGTACCCACGCCCGGCATGGTTCGAAGTTGCGGGACAATCTGCTGACTTAAATAGGAACTCAAGTCGCGTAACGGCATGGTCTCCGATTCAAACACAATCGACATCACCGCATTGGCAGTAGGGTCATAACGTTCAACAACAGGATCCTGAATTTCATCTCGAAACTGGGCGGTAACTGGAGCAATCTTATCGCGAATATCCTGGGCGGCCACTGCAGAAGACATATCCAGATTAAATTCGACAATAATGGTCGACAGCCCTTCACTAGACTGGGAAATAATCTGTTTTAAACCTGAAATGGTATTGATCTGGTCTTCCATTTTTTTGGTAATTTCAGATTCAATGGTTTCAGGGGAGGCACCCGGATAGGAGGTATAGACCACAACAAATGGAAAATCGACATCGGGAAATTCTTCTATGCCCATGCGTTGCCAAGATGCCAGCCCCAGTACCAGTAAACACAACATCATCATGATGGTGAAAACAGGATATTTAACGCTAATTCGGGTAAACCACATAAGAACAATCCTGTACTTATTTTTTATTATTTATTGATGACGACCGCTTGATGAATGTCCTGGTCATTAAATTTAATACGGCTAATCTGGTCGGCGTTTTGCAGTCCTTGCACGACAGCCAAATTGTCCCGATAGCGCTGTTCCAGAATGACCAGATTGACCTTTTCAATTTTGTTCTGGCGGATCACCCAGACATAGGGTTTATCTTTGATATTCTGGATCACATCGAGCGGAATGAGCTGACCTGAAACTTGAGTCGAAGCAAGAATGTTGCCTTCCACGAAAGAACCAATACTCAGTGAGTTAATGGTTTCATTCGGTCGGGCAAAGAATTCAATCTGGCGACTGGCAGGATCGGCAATAGGGGAGATGCGTGTTAAAACAGCAGTCAGTTGAGCTGGATTGCCTTGAATGGTGTATTCAATATGCTGTCCCACTTTTAAAGCGGCTTGCATGTCACTTGGCAATTTGGCCTGAATTTCTAGCTGACTCGGATCCACGATTTCAAACAGGGTCTGGCCAGCAGCAACGGTTTGACCAGCATCGACTTGGCGCTGTGTAATTACTCCGGAAATGGGACTATAAATAGTCCCTTCACGCTCGGCTTTTTGGGCAATATTGACACTGGCCTGTTGCGCATGCACATTTTCCAGTTGCGCCTGATAGTCAACAGCAGCCTGTTCATATTCAACTTTGGAGATAAAACCTTGATCCAATAAGCGTTGTTTGCGCTGCATCATATTTTTAGCCAGATTTGCCTGCGCTTGTGCTGCTGACAAATTGGCCTGAGCTTGCGCTAAACGTGCAGCATTATCTTGATTATTCAGGCGAACCAAGATCTGTCCCTTAGCGACTGACTGTCCGACCTGAACATAGACCTGGGTTGCAGTGGCAGTGACCTGAGCCTGTATGCTACTTTGATTGACTGCACGAAGCGTGCCGGTAAAAGCACTTTTTGCGACAGAAGTGCCATTCTTCACGGAAACTAGATCTTTTTCAATTAATTCAATTTTTGTTGTGGTTTCTACAGGTTTTTCTATTTCATTTTTTTTGCAAGCTGTTAGAAATAAAATTAAACACAGAACGCTGCCGGTTAAATATTGCTTATGGTCACTTAATTTAGATTTTTTCATATGCTGTCCAGATAGCATGTAGCTTCATCCTTTTTATTTATTGTGACTTAAATTAAGTGCTTCATAGCCTAAATACAATTTATTCAAGCGCTTTTAAGCGAGCGATAATATTGTCGTATTTTGCTTGAGTATTTCGATAGTTAATTTGTAATGATTGAATCGTTGCTTTTTTTGCTTCAATATTCTTTTGATTATTCTCGATTGTATTTTTCAAGCTGGCTGGAATGTCTTCAGCTTTACGTAAATGTTCAATCTGTTGACGCTTAAAATAAATACGGTCAGTTTGTAATTGCTTTAACTGGTCTTGCTGAAAGGCAATTTGCTTTTTGATGCCGGTTAATGCGTCATTACGTTTTGCGAATGCAACTTGACTATTACCATAAGCCTTTTTTAGTTTTAAGTCCGCTGCCTGCTGTCTGGCGTGGGCTGCACGTTGCGGTGCCTGTTTAATATCGGCTTCAGTATTATAGGCACGATTACGCCGGATGACCTGCATGTTCTGGTCCAAAGCTTCGTAGCCATAGCGAATATGATTGGGGGTGACATTGGTGCTAATATTGGCTATACCCTTACTGTCATAATAGCGATACCAGGTGGCTTTAGGTGGCGGATTTTCAGCATATGCGAATGCCGATTGCAAAACCAGAAAAGAAAGAAAAATGAATCTAAAGTTCATTTTTTTTTGTGCAATGAAAGCAAGTTTGTATTTAAACTGACTTTGCATTGTAACCCCCGAATAAAAGTTGACTAAATTACTTATTTTAAAAGTAATAAATGAGCTATATTAGACTCAAAATAAGTAATAAAAAACCTCTGTCTGTCAAAAAAAAATCATTGGTCGATGGAAAGTGTGAAGTCGTTATTGAAAATAGACTAAAGTGAGTCTTCGTGCGGAAAATGTTCATTGAAAAGGCAAGTAAAGATATGTTAAAAATGTTTGTAACTTGTAATAAAATTTTTGACTAAAATTGTTTGTACATTCTAAAAATGGGAAGGATCATTAAATGGACGAAAAATTCCAAAATCTAAAAGTGATGGTGATTGATGATTCAAAAACCATTCGTCGTACAGCAGAAACATTACTCCAACGTGAAGGTTGTGAAGTCGTGACCGCAGTAGACGGGTTTGAGGCTTTGGCAAAAATTGCTGAAGCAAATCCGGATATTGTTTTTGTAGATATTATGATGCCACGTTTAGACGGTTATCAAACTTGTGCATTAATTAAAAATTCGCAGAATTATCAAAATATTCCAGTCATTATGCTGTCAAGTAAAGATGGTTTATTTGACCAGGCAAAAGGTCGTGTTGTTGGTTCGGATGAGTATTTAACTAAACCCTTTAGTAAAGATGAATTGTTAAACGCAATCCGCAATCACGTAACAGCATAAGTTTATTTTTATTGGGGAAAAGCATGTCACGTATCCTTATCGTTGATGATTCACCTACGGAAACATTTCGTTTTAGAGAGATTTTAACCAAGCATGGCTTTGAGGTGATTGAAGCAGCAAATGGTGCTGATGGTGTCACAATGGCACAAGCAGAATTGCCAGATCTAGTGCTCATGGATGTGGTCATGCCTGGTGTAAACGGTTTTCAGGCAACACGTCAGATTGCCCGTGGTGCTACTACTAAACACATTCCGATTGTGATTGTCAGTACCAAGGACCAAGCCACTGACCGCGTTTGGGGGAAACGTCAGGGGGCAAGTGATTATTTGACCAAGCCTGTAGACGAAAACCAATTAATTGATGTGATTAAACAACACCTCAATGCAGGATAAGCTCTATGGCAGCAAATGGATTTATCGAATTACTTCGGATTGCTAAACGTGGTAACAAAAACTACGTTACAACTGAAAATGAAGTAAACCGATGGTCAGGCATTGCTTTTGAGATGATGGGGCAATATTTTGTTGCCCCTTTGGGTGAAGTATCTGAAGTGATATATCCACCAAAATATACTCCGGTTCCAAATACTCAGTCATGGGTGATGGGACTGGCCAATATTCGGGGACGTTTACTTTCCGTCGCTGATTTGGCGCATTATATTTCAGGACATCGAAGTCAGTTTTCACCGACTCAAAAAGTATTGTGTATTAGTCATAATGACCATTATGTCGGTTTGGTGGTAGATCAGGTTTTGGGGATTCAACACTTTAATAAGAAGAGTTTCTTTTCTAAAAACAGTGAATTAGATAGCAATTTACAAGAATATTGTCAGGGTTATTTTTATCAGCATAATCAGCACTGGCATGTTTTCTTATTTAGTCGTTTATTGCAAAACCCAAAATACATGAATGCCTCTATAAAATTTATAAATTAATAGTCGCAAGCTAAAGAATGATAGCGCAACTCGGGGAGAAGCTGGATGGGCTTTAAACTTAAAAAGAAAAATACAGGTGAAGGCACCAGCCATAATGGCGGGAATGCTTTAGTCACAAAGATTCAATCACAAACAGAGCAATTATCACGTGTATTTGGTGACAGTGAAAAGTCCAAACCATTAATTTTGGGGGCAGCATTTTCTCTGGTCGTAGCACTCTTCCTGTTATTGTACTTATTCTATAGTGTACCGCGTAATAATGAATTGACACGTAGTGTGGGTGATTTGCGTCTATTGTCACAAACCATTTCACGTCAGGCAACTGATGCAACTGCTTCAGGAACCAAAGAGTCGATTGATAAATTAATTAAATCGCAAAAAGAATTTGCTGAAAACCTGGAAACGGTTAAAGATATTCATCCACATACAGCTGCATTGGTTGAGGTGGAAAAGCAGTGGAAATCGCTATCAGAAGGGATTGATTTAATTTCGTCTCAACAGAAAATGATTAACAAGCTGTACGATACCAATATTGCAATTGGTGAGTCGATTCCGGGAATTCAGGCAGAATATAACCTGATGGTTGACCAAATGGCGCGTCAAAACATGCCGTCTAACCAGGTGGTTATTGCCAAAAACCAGGTATTCATTGCGGAACGTATTTTGCGTTCGATCAGTTCGGTACTCACAGGTAACGATAACTCGCGTGAATCTGCGGATGACTTCAGTGCCGATACTGAAACTTTCGGTTCTTACCTCAATGCCCAGCTCAATGGTAGTGCAGAACTGGGTGTAGAACGTATTGATGATCCGGCATTGCGTGAATCACTGACAGGCATTAAAAGCGAATATGATGATGTACTAAAATCAGCTTCTGCAACAATTCTTTCAAACTCGGCGCAAATTGTAAAAGTACGTCAAGCTTCTGCTGCAATTTTTGCCCAGTCGGATGAATTGTTAGCCAACCTGAATAAGCTATCTGGTGGTTCGAGCTTGGCTATTGCGCTTCCTGCCTTGCTTTTAATCCTGTGTCTGGTTGCTTTCCTGTTTTCTGTATTCAAGTTGCTTGCATTACGTGGCCAGTCAGATAAACAGCGCGTGGCAAACCTGCAAGAAGAATATGACCGTAACCAGAATGCGATTTTACGTTTACTGGATGAAATTGCCGACTTGGCGGATGGTGACTTGCGTTCATATGCAACGGTATCGGAAGATTTTACCGGAGCAATTGCCGACTCCATTAACTTCGCGATTGACCAGTTACGTGAACTGGTATCACGTATTACTGAAACGTCTCAAGAAGTTGCGCAATATACAGCGAATACCCAAGGCATTACCCACCAGCTTGCTGAAGCATCTGAACACCAGGCACAAGAGATTGCCGGTGCATCTGCCGCGATTAACGAAATGGCGATGTCTATTGACCAGGTATCTGCAAACGCGGAAGAATCTGCAGTGGTTGCGGAGCGTTCGGTACAAATTGCTGCCAATGGTGCAGAGGTTGTAAACCGTTCTATTGAAGGTATGGACACCATCCGTGAGCAGATCCAGGAAACATCTAAACGTATTAAACGTCTGGGTGAATCTTCTCAGGAAATTGGTAACATCGTTGCCCTGATTAACGATATTGCCGACCAAACCAACATTCTGGCATTGAACGCTGCAATTCAGGCATCTATGGCGGGTGAGGCTGGTCGTGGTTTCGCCGTGGTAGCCGATGAGGTACAGCGTCTTGCGGAACGTTCAGCCTCTGCAACCAAACAGATTGAAGGCTTGGTAAAAACCATTCAGACAGATACCAACGAAGCCGTAATTTCGATGGAGCAAACCACTTCCGAGGTTGTTCGTGGTGCAAGCTTAACCAAAGATGCCGGTGTGGCACTGGATGAAATTCAAAACGTATCGACCAACCTGGCGCGATTGATTGCCAACATTTCGGATGCTGCAAAACTTCAGTCTGCTTCTGCTGGTCACATTGCGACAACGATGAATGTCGTACAAGAAATTACCTCGCAAACCACAACAGCAACCTTCGATACAGCACGTTCGGTATCGGAACTGGCAAATATGGCCGAATCATTACGTGAATCTGTAACCGACTTTAAATTACCTGACTAAGTTAATTAAAAAGCGTTGCAGTGATATTCCCTGCTTTTGGGCAGGGGATATCTATAAGACACAGATCAAGCATCGACAAGATGAACTTAACTTCAAAGTTAGGTCTCGCGTGATGGTGACAATTAAGTTTGAGCAACCTTCTTGGTGGCAGATAAACGTAAGAAGCCTAAGCTATGAAAGAAATATTAAAAAATTTAGTTGAAACGACTACGCTTCCTGAAGATAGTTATCTTGATCAAGATGCAGAAATTCTAGAAATTTTTGTTGAAGAAATAGAAGAAATCTTCGTTGAATTAAGTACTTTATTTACAACTTGGTTGGAAAATCCGAATGACCAAGAAACTTTAACGACCATTCGCCGTCATTTTCATACCCTTAAAGGTTCTGGCCGTATGGTTGGAGCAAAATCTGCGGGTGAGTTGGCATGGGCGGTTGAAGATACTTTAAATCGGGTTATTTCCGGCACAGTACCTTTGGACAGCACAGTTCAACGATTTGCCCAAACTGTATTTAATATTTATCAATACAAGTTATACCCAATTTTTAAAACTGTTCAAAATGCTGATATCGACTTAAGACCTTTAGTATTATTGGGGCAGCAAATTCAGCAGCAGGTCAGTTTAGAACCTGCACTAGAAGAATTGCTTGAACTGTCTAGCACACTGACCAGTGTCAATAGTCTTACTGGTCTGGAATTGCAGGATCAATCATTTAGTGAAGCAGCGCCTGAAATGGCAATCGAAACTACTGCTACAGCAGCGTCAGTCGCAGCAGACGACAACAATGATATTGAAGAAACGGTCGCGATCTTTATTGAAGAAGCAGAAGAACATCTGCTCACGATTGACCAGTTCCTGAAAAATGAACAGGAACAATATCAGGATTATAATGGCCTGATCCGTGCCTTGCATACCTTGCGTGGCAGCTCTTCTATGGCACATATTGATCAGATTTTTGCAGCCAGTACCAAGGTTGAAAACTTATTTAAAACACTTTTACAAGAAGAAATTGTCTCTACCTCCAGCCAGACTGCGTTGCTAATTCAATATGCTGAATTTGTCCGTGATTATTTACATACTTTAAGACAGGGTCAGACTCAGAAACTTGATGCGATATATGCCACCTTTAATTCGGCATGGGACGACTATGGTTTCAGTTCTGCAGAAGTGGATGAGGACGTTAATCCGCAAGGTCTGGTGTCCAAACTGGTCGAATTGAATATTGATTTACTTCTGGATGCCGAATTCGAATTTGAAAAACGTGCCAAAGTAGAATATCCGGAATACATTCAGGCCTTAAGCCAGCAGGCACAGCAATTATTGGACAATACTGATAATCGTGCTGCGATGGGCATCTATCAATTTACCCATGAATTGAAGTCTGGCTATGAAGCTCTGGTATTAAAACCGGAACTGCTCAATATCGACTATGCATATGATCTGTTTGGGCAGGCACATCAAGAGTTCATTCATCTGTTTGATACACTGGCGGCAGGTCAGCGCGTTATTTTAACGGAAGATATCCAGAAAGTTCTGAATGATCTGGCAGCCTTTGTTCAGCAGGATCTTGAACAGTTCGAAGTTCAGGAACCGAATCCTGAAACTCAAGCTGAAGCCTCACCAGCTGCTGCTTCAGGTATTGTAGATCTGGCACAGATTTCACAAAAAATTGGTTCAGACCGCGAACACATGCATGCTGCTGATGCAAATCGTGATTTTGATGAAGATTTGTTGGATATCTTCCTGGAAGAAGCAGAAGAATTACTGGGCGGGATCGATCAAGACTTGAATACCTGGTCGAAAGATCCGTCCGATACTGCAGCACTGAATAATTTAATGCGTTATTTGCATACCCTTAAAGGGGGTGCCAATATGATTCAGGCGACTCATATTGGCTTAATTGCGCATGAATTGGAAAGCATTTATGAACGCGTGATCCGTCATCAAATTGAGGTCAATCCACAACTCATCAGTATTATTCGCTTAGTACAAGATGATGTATCAGACCGTATTCAAGTCATTCGCGATGAGCAGATTGATTATTCTGGTGCTGAATCGATTGAAATTTTGCGTAATATTCAGGCGATCGCTCAAGGTAGTGTGGCTGTAAGCACCGCAGTTGCGGAAGTCGAAGTTCAGGCTGAACCTGAAGTTGCAGCTGAAATTGAAGAACTTGAAACTGCAACGACATTAGAAACAGAAATTGAACCTGAGATTCAGCTTGAAACTGAAGTGGAAGCTAAAGTCGAAGCTGAAGCAGCTGCTGAAGTTGCCTTGGCAACTCCAGACCATGTTGAAGAGCCAGATGACAGTATCCGTTTAATTGCAGAAGAAACCTTCTGGGAAGAAGCAGAAGAAATTCTGGAGTCTACAGATAGCCTGTTGAAACAGTGGTTTGAGCAGCGTAGTGACCGTAGCTTGCTGCTTCAATTACAGCGTGCAGCCCACAGTTTGAAAGGTGGCGCACGTATGGTGGAAAATGAACCGGTAGGGGCAATTGCTTACCAGCTGGAAACCACCTTCGAACGCTTTGCGGTGCATCAGTTCAACTCCAATGTTTATGACCTGTTATTGCAAACGACTTTGGCATGGTTAAAGCAGGCCATTTTCGAGCATGATTACAGTAATTTTGACAGCGTCAAATTAAGTTTAGAGTCGATTGAATTTGTTGATGTCATTGCGCAGTTACCTAAGCGCGTGGCCGAATCCGATACGCTGTCTACGGCTAAAGTCTTTGAATTTGTTCAGGGTGATGGTACCGAACCTCCAGCAATGATGGGTGAGTGGGATACAAGTAATCAACAGGACAACAGCAATGAAATGATCCGTATTTCTGCCGATCTGGTCGAGAAAATGATCGACTTGTCTGGTGAAAATGCGATTAACCGTTCACGTATTGAAATGGACTTGGGACAGTTTAGTAATACCCTGAACGAAATGGAACTGGCAATCAAGCGTCTGGCTGACCAGTTACGTCGAATGGAAGGTGAGCTCGAGTCTCAAATTATTGCCAAACATGGTGATAATTCACGTTATGCCGATTTTGATCCCCTGGAGATGGACCAATATTCATCATTAAACCAGTTGTCAAAATCGCTGGCGGAATCTGCATCTGACTTGGTCGATTTCAAGACGACCCTGTCAGAAAAGATTCGTGATACGGAAGGTTTACTGTTACAACAATCCCGTATTCAAGCCGAGATTCAAGAAAGCCTGATGCGTACCCGTCTGGTACCATTTGATCGTTTATTGCCACGGTTACAACGGATTGTGCGTCAAACCTCATCGACCCTGAACCGTCCGGCCGAGCTGGTGGTGCAAAACACCGAAGGTGAATTGGACCGTAACATTCTAGAGCGTCTGGTTACACCGTTCGAGCACATGCTGCGTAATGCGATTGACCATGGTCTGGAAGACACTCACGTACGACATGAGTTACAAAAGCCTGAAGTCGGGAAAATTGTTCTCAATATTAGCCGTCAAGGTACAGATGTACTGGTGTCATTCAGTGATGACGGTAAAGGGATTGATGAAACAAAAATTAAAGAAAAAGCACTCAGCTTGGGTTTAATTAAAGCCGATCAATCCATGGATAAGCAGGAAATCCTGCAATTAATTTTCCATCCTGGATTTACTACTGCCAAAGAAGTGACCCAAATTTCCGGACGCGGTGTAGGTCTGGACGTGGTGCAAAGCGAAATTAAGGCGCTGGGCGGGCATATTTCCATCGATTCTGAATTGGGTAAAGGGACCACCTTTACCATTCGCGTACCAACTACGGTGGCGGTGAGTGACGCCTTGATGGTTAAATCAGGCGACCAGCAGTTTGCGATTTCACTGGCACAAATTGACCGTATTGTACGTATTGCACCATCAGCACTGGAAAAATATTTCAACAGTAAAGACGACTTCTTTAAAATTGATAACACCAGTTACAAACTGCGTTATTTATCCGAATTTGTGTCCAATCAGCCTTTACCACGTTTAAGTAATGTTGCCCATTCTTTACCTGTATTGCTGATTAAAGGCAATAGTGGTCAAACTATTGCACTACTTGTGGATCAGCTGATTGGTTCGCGTGCACAAATTGTGGTGAAACCGATCGGTCAGCAATTCTCAAGTGTTGGCGCTGTTGCCGGAGCGACTATTCTAGGTGATGGTCAAGTCTGTCTGATTCTGGATGGTCAGAATATTGCCCGACAAATTCAGAACACCCAACGTCTTAAACATGTGTCTGATCAACGTGAGCATTCGCGTTACAGTAATACACGCCGCCTGATCATGATTGTGGATGACTCGGTGACAGTACGTAAGGTGACCTCACGTTTACTTGAACGTCAAGGCTTTGATGTGGTGACGGCCAAAGATGGTATTGATGCCATGGAGCAGCTGGAAAATGTCAAACCAGACTTGATGTTGCTGGATATTGAAATGCCGCGCATGGACGGTTTTGAAGTCACGAATCTGGTTCGTCACCATGACGTGCATCAAAACTTGCCTATTATCATGATTACGTCAAGAACAGGCGAGAAGCACCGTGAACGTGCATTCAGTCTTGGGGTAACGCACTATATGGGTAAACCGTTCCAGGAAGCGGAATTGCTGGAAAATGTGGAAAGTTTGTTAGAAATCAGTCAGGGATAACTCAATGAGCCAAAATAGTGTTTCAAACTCTGCTGTTGACCGAATTTCACAACAGGAGTTACACCACCTTATTACGGTATCTACCGGATTTATCGATACCTATATTATCGATTGTTATGGTAAGGAAGCGATGATTCTTCCGCAAAACATTGTCTTGTCTGCGCTGGATAGCGCTACACAGGTGCCTTTTGTGGAATGGCATGAATTGAAGCTGCCAGTGTATGCTGTGAATGATCCGGAGCGCAAAACGGGTGTAGCATTGGTCATTGAAGGCGATGATGTCAGTCAGCGTTTTGCCCTGATGTGTAATGAGATGCCAAAAACGATTCGTCTGCGTATTTCTGAAGTGGTAGATGAAGAACGCACGGCAACAGACCCTGATGTATTCCAGTATGTACGGATGGGAGATCAGGTGTTTTATGTGCCTAATCTCGAACACATTCAGTCTTCTTTAGGATTGTAATGTTGAAGCATTTATAAAAGGTGGGTAATAAAAAAGGAACTGTTCAGTTCCTTTTTTATTTTATGTGGTTACTGTTTTAGCGAGCTAATAAGCCTTCTAGAATTTGTTCGTAAATTTCAGCAAGCGGTTCCAGGTCAGCAACATTTACATGTTCGTCAATTTGATGGATGCTGGCATTTAATACACCGAGTTCCAGCACCTGTGCACCTGTAGGGGCAATAAAACGACCGTCGGAAGTACCGCCACTGGTAGAAAGTTCAGTTTCAATACCGGTGACATTACGAATGGCATTTTTAGCAGCATTGACCAATTCGCCTACTGGGGTAAGGAATGGCAAGCCAGATAATGTCCATTCAATATCATAATCAAGATTATGACGGTCTAGAATTTCTAAGGTACGTTCTTTTAAATGTTCAGCAGTCACTTCAGTTGAATAACGGAAGTTAAATAAAAGATTCATACTGCCCGGAACCACGTTAGTTGTACCGGTACCTGCATTGATATTGGAAATTTGGAAAGATGTTGCAGGAAAATATTCATTGCCATTGTCCCACACCGTATCGCACAGTTCAGCCAGGGCTTTAGAGGCAGTATGAATCGGGTTGATGGCAAGGTGAGGATAAGCCACATGTCCCTGTTTACCTTTCACGGTTAATTTAGCATTCAATGAACCACGACGACCATTTTTGACCACGTCACCCAACTGTTTGGTACTGGATGGTTCACCAACCAAACACCAGGTCATTTTTTCATTACGGGCTTCTAAAGCTTCCACAACTTTCACGGTACCGTTAATGGATGGACCTTCTTCATCGGAAGTAATGAGAAATGCGATAGAACCTTTATGGTCTGGGTGTTTTGCCACAAAACGCTCTGAAGCCACTACCATCGCTGCCAGTGCTGTTTTCATGTCGGCACTGCCACGTCCATACAGTTTACCATCGCGAATTTCCGGTACAAAAGGGTCCGAATTCCAGGCATCTAAACTCCCGGTAGGTACCACATCGGTATGGCCTGCAAAACATAAAACAGGTGCTTCAGTACCTTTACGTGCCCACAGATTGTCCACGTCTTCAAAACGCATCGGTTCAATATTGAAGCCGATTTTTTCCAGACGTTCCGCCATGATATTTTGGCAGTTATGATCGATTGGTGTTACAGAAGGCTGACGTAGCAGTTGCAGGCTTAAATCAAGGGTAGCGGAAGAGGTCATGCGATTTTCATAAGTCGATAAATTTGTCTGCACTATAATAGGCGAATATGTCCTTGAATGTGAATGACTGCCCTAAAATTGGCATAAAAAAACCCTATCTTGGATAGGGTTCTGTGTGCTGAAGACAAACTAGTTTTTGCGGATTTCCTCAGAAGTTTTTTCTGCAGTATCGGTTACAGCCTCTCCAGCTTTAGATACATCTTTACCCATACCTTTAAACGTATTACAGCCAGTTAAAGCAAATGCAATAATGAGGGAAGCAGCAAGAATTTTTTTCATCATCATCTCCAAGTCATTCATTATTTTGATGTGAATTCAGGTTAATTAATACACAGTCTAAACAATAGGGTTTTTTGATGGTAGAAAAGTAAGCATTTGTTATAAAAATAGACAATTCTCATAAAATTGGCGATGTATTGCTTGAGAGAGTAAAGGTGGATTGCGGTACATATAGAAATTATTTTGATCTTTTTGCAGATATAAGCCGTTACTCCACCACTGTGCGGTATCGCTACTGATATGCTGCTCTGGACAGATCCATTCGAGTCGCTGTAAGCGGTAAAATTGAGCATTTTGCGGAGGAATATCGCTTCCCCAACAGCCTAAACGTCGCTGTCGATTGACCCAGTTGGGAAGGCTGTTTGTTGTGCTTCCAATAGGTAGATAAAGTTGCCCTTTGAGTACTGCGAAACGCTGCTCAATGTTGTGTTCCAGTGCATCCTCAAACTGAAACTGCTTTTGGCTAAAGTGATTTAATTTTCGCAATAAAGTATCGCTGCGGTTTAAGCCATACCAGTAGGGCAAAGAACAATCCCGTTCTGCCAGATAATATTTTAAAGCCACTTCCCAGTGTTCAATGGCTTGGGTTTCGGTATTCAATAACAGAAAATCGAGTTCACCCAGAGTTCTGGGTCCTGCAATTTTCTGAATGCTATGACCGATTAACTGATACGGATGATAGTCTTGGTCGAGCAACCAGAACCAGACCAGCATTTCAAAACGCAGACCCAAACGTGTACTTTTCAGCTGCTGTAAAAAGCTTTCTAATTCTTGTGGATGCTGATCTAAATAAAGCAATCTGGAGTGATAATTCTGAAAATGGCTACGCCATACGGCATCATCATGAAATTGAAAAGCATGCTTGAGTACCATTTCGGACGGGATGTGGGATAAAATATTTGGACTGCATACACAAAAGGCCAGTTGCCGAACCAGTAAATTTTTAAATTGCAGCCAGGGTTCTTCAATATGAGAGACTTGATTTAAAGCAAACATAGCAACCCCGGGCGATAAATTAAAAAGTGCAGAATGACAACGGATAATATGCAAAAACACTTTATACTACCGCAATTAGTTGTATAGGGTAGTGCTATGAAAATGTTGTTTTGGCGAAGTTTAGTGATGATTTTTGTCATCCTGGGCTTTATCGGGGCACTTTTACCGGGTATGCCAACAACAGTATTTCTGATTTTAGCTGCCTGGTCGGCTTCGAAAGGCTGGCCGCAAATGGATGCCTGGTTGCTGAATCATCCTAAATATGGGGCGACCTTAAGGGCATGGCGTGAAAATGGCACCGTACCACGCAAGGCAAAATGGTTCGCCACTATCATGATGATGATCAGTGGAATCATCATGTTATTTACCAATGCACCGCTTTTGGTGAAAATCTTCACTGACCTGACCATGCTGACAGTGGCCATCTGGTTATGGCTACGTCCTGAACCTTCAGCAGAACCAATCAAAGATGGTGAGTGATTTTGTTATGGCATATTCTTTAGAACAGGCGGATATATGGATTGACTTAGCTGAGCAAAGTTTGATCTTACCGAAACATGACAAGACTTATGTCATCTCTACAGGCAAAAACGGGATTGGCGAGCAGGAAAATTCCGGCAAGACTCCTCGGGGCTGGCATAAAGTGGCGCTTAAATTTGGTCATAATGCTCCGAAAAATGCGGTGTTTAAAGCACGGCAGCAAACTGGTGAAGTCTATGATGCAGCATTGGCTGCACAATATCCTGAACGTGACTGGATTTTATCGCGTATCCTTTGGTTAAGTGGTCTGGAAGAAAATTTTAATCAGGGTGAGGGCTGTGATACCTTTCAGCGTTATATCTATATTCATGGCACCCCCGATACAGAGCCTATGGGGATTCCGTTGTCACATGGCTGCATCCGGATGCGTAATAAGGATGTGATTGAATTATTCGAACTGATCACTGAGGATGCTTTGGTGTTTATTTCAGAACAGCGTTTGAATTTGAAGGATGGTACACAGGCAATCGCCGATTAATAATGTGATAAAGTATTAAAAGCTTAATACCCAGCTGAATATATAGCAGATAAAAAATGGCGGTATTCGCCAGCAGTTCAAAAAATATTGCAATATTTTGCTTAAAAATGACTCGGTGATTTTTGGGTTTTTACGGAAAATAGTAAATAAGTTATCGAAATTGTTTGTTTTTATAGCAAACAACCTATTTTTTAATCACTCAAACGTAAAAAACCAAAAACAGTCAGAAAAGCGTTTGACAGTCTGTCAGGATTCTCTATAATGCACCTCATCAAACGATGAAGACGTTTAAAGGGCGCTTAGCTCAGTTGGTAGAGCGTCTGCCTTACAAGCAGAATGTCGGCGGTTCGATCCCGTCAGCGCCCACCAAGCTCTTTAGCGTTAAGACACTTTAGTGCAGCGGTAGTTCAGTTGGTTAGAATACCGGCCTGTCACGCCGGGGGTCGCGGGTTCGAGTCCCGTCCGCTGCGCCACTTCAGTTCTTAATATTCGTTTGCCACAATAGCGACATTGTGTAAGTGCAGCGGTAGTTCAGTTGGTTAGAATACCGGCCTGTCACGCCGGGGGTCGCGGGTTCGAGTCCCGTCCGCTGCGCCATTTACATGATAGACCTTTTGAGGGCGCTTAGCTCAGTTGGTAGAGCGTCTGCCTTACAAGCAGAATGTCGGCGGTTCGATCCCGTCAGCGCCCACCAGATTTTTTGCGATGCAGCGGTAGTTCAGTTGGTTAGAATACCGGCCTGTCACGCCGGGGGTCGCGGGTTCGAGTCCCGTCCGCTGCGCCATCCTTAGAATCGAAAATGCAAGACCCTTTGAGGGCGCTTAGCTCAGTTGGTAGAGCGTCTGCCTTACAAGCAGAATGTCGGCGGTTCGATCCCGTCAGCGCCCACCATATCTTTTAAAGATATTTTCTTTTTTAGATATAACTACTTAGAAATAAGTATCGTGATGCAGCGGTAGTTCAGTTGGTTAGAATACCGGCCTGTCACGCCGGGGGTCGCGGGTTCGAGTCCCGTCCGCTGCGCCATTTTTAAAATGTCTTAAATCCCTGAGTTTAAGATATCAATACCAAGACTACGCACTTCGCTTGTCTTGCGTCATAAAAAATAACGATGTTATTTTTACTCTTCAGGGCGCTTAGCTCAGTTGGTAGAGCGTCTGCCTTACAAGCAGAATGTCGGCGGTTCGATCCCGTCAGCGCCCACCATATATTCTCCTTGATCAAATTCTATTTTTCTCCTAAAATCCTTAGTTAATAATAATTTTAACTATTGAAAAATCATGAGAAATCCATATCAACGCAAGGCTGCGTCTAAGACCCAAAATAATACTTATAATGCCCAAGAAATCTATAAAAAATTTGTTGAAATGATTGTAGGCCAAGGTTACGTCCATGCCCTGTATGATGATGGTTGGGCATTATGTGCAACGCCTACCGGTCAGCGTGCATTTGCTATTTGGCAAAGCAAAGGGCTGGCAAAATTGCTGGTGAAAGACAATTGGGCAAATTATCATGTTGAGAATATTTCACTTAAAGATTTTGTTGAAAAAGTCATTCCTTTTTTACGTCAGGAAAGTACCTGTGTATCGATGGATTTGACACCAGAAGGGCAAAATGTGCTGGTGGCACCAGAAAAATTATTATTGGATATCAAAAATTATCTGTATCAGATTTACCTGCAAAAACCTGAATTGTTTAAAGATGAAAAACTGCCTTTACCCCGTAGCATTCGTTTGAACTGATTTTAGTATTCCTGTAACAGCCAGCCACTGATAAAGGCAAAATATTCGCGTAACCAGGAGTTATAGCGAATATAAAGCGGTGTTGGGGCGCTAAGGGTAAATATCTGCTGATAACCTTGATGTTTAGCAATGGCTTTGGCACGTAAAATATGAAAGTCACTGGTGACAATGACAACTGGCTGCTTTAGGGAAATATGCTGCTGTGCCAGTAAAGGCTGCACATTACGCAGATTTTCTGCAGTGCTGGTACTTTTAGCTTCTAACAGAATACGTGATGGATCAATATGATGCTGTTGTTGCAGATATTCAGACATCACTGTTGCTTCAGCAATTTGTTCTTTAAATCCTAAACCTCCAGTCACGACCAGCACGGTTTCCGGGTAACGTTTGGCATAGGCAGCACCAACATCTAATCGCTGTTTTAAGGTGGGAGAGGGATGACCCTTTTCGATTCCACTGCCCAGTATAATGACTGCAGAGGCGGGCTGAACTGTATTGGACTGCTGAATGCTATATAGCAGATAACTGAAAAATATCACCAATGTGCTGAGCCAGAGAAAAAATCCCGCCCATGCACAGCGCCATAAAGTCTGTCTTAATTGCGTGCGCTGAATAAAGCTTTGAATCCGGTTAAAAAACAGGGCATAGAGCATGAGTCCAATACCGATGATCAACGGAAGAATAATGCCGAGATGAATTTTATCCAGTGACAGTAACCATAAGCCATCGAGAGTCAATATACTGCCGATAATCAAGCTCAGGTGACGTTTGAAGCTGCTGGACATAAAATTACTCTGGGTGAATGTTGTTGCTAGTTTAAACAAATTGGATACTTTAAGTATAAAAAAACCGGGTTCTGAGACCCGGTTTTTTTATTGACTTCAATGATTAGTAGACATCACGACGATAACGTCCATCTTGGCGTAGCTGGTCAACTACAGCTTCACCCAGAATGTCGGTTAAAGCCTGATCGACATCGCTGGCCATACCGTTGATGCTACCGCACACATAAATCACCGCACCATTCTTAACCCAGGCTTTTAGTTCCTGTGCCTGTTCACGCAGTTTATGATGTACATAGACTTTTTCTGCCTGATCTCGTGAGAAAGCCAAATCCAGGCGTTGCAACATGCCAGTGGTTTGCCAGGCTTCAATCGTGCTCTGATAGAAGAAGTCATGTTCACGCTGGCGTTCACCAAAGATCAGCCAGTTTTGCGTATAGTTCTGACGGATACGTGCATGTAGCAAGCTCATTAATCCTGCAAGACCGGTACCGTTACCAATACAAATGATAGGACGGTTGTCATCAATCAGGTGGAAAGATTCATTGTTACGGATATGCAGCGCAATCTTGCTATTTAACGGGGCATGCCGAGTCAGCCAGCCTGAACCCAGACCCAATTGGCCTTGAGCATCGGACTGTTGGCGCACCACTAAACGCAGAACTTGCTGTGAAGGAATACTGGCAATGGAATATTCACGTGAAGGCAGCATCGGAAGTTGCTCCAGTAAATGATCCATATTGGCAAAAGGTTCAACTTCACCGGTCAAATCTTTGTTCCATAAGGCCTGCTCAATATTTATATTTAAGGAATCGACCTGAGTGTTCGGCTGAATTTGATGCTTTTGCATAAATTGGGCAATACGTTCAGCACTGTTACCGGGTTGAATCTCGGCGATATCACCGGCTTGCCAGCTCACTTCATGATCCGGCTTTAACTCGATATTAAAGGCCGGGGCACCGAGGCTGTTCGGGTTGAGCAGATCACGTTGGGTTAAGGTCCAGCGATCGAAGGTTTTTTCGATATTCATGGTTTGTAACTCATGTTGAGTCACGTTGGCTAAAGCGCTATTCCATGCCTGAATCTGCTCTTGATTGGCATTATCCACTTCAATGATATTAAATAGCTGCTGCGCACCGTTCTGTTTTAACCAGTTATCAACTGCATGGCCAAAATGACAGAAAGTGTCGGCATATTCGTGAGAACCCAAGGCCAATACTGCATAGTGCAGATGGCTTAAATCAGCTTTTTTGCGCAGTATTTTTTTGGCAAAACCCGATGCTAAATCAGGTGCTTCACCGATACCGTAAGTACTGGCTACAAATAAAACCTGTTCGGTATTTTTTAAATCATCCAGACTTAAATGTTGTACAGATTTTACGCTCACAGGCTGATGAGCCTGTTGCAGGCTTGTTGCTGTACGCCATGCCAGCTGTTCTGCCTTACCGGTTTGTGACGCATAGACAATCAGCCAGGGTTTTACATTACCATCAATATTAACCGCGGTTAAGCCATGACGTGCAGCTTGGGTCAGTTTCTTCTGTTTGCGACGTTTCAGGTAGAGCATCCAGCCTGTAACAAAGAACAATGGCATACTCAGAGCAGCCAGCATAGCCAAGAACTGGTAAACCGGACCAAAGAAGCTACCACGGTGCACCGGCAGCATGCTACTCATGATTTTTTCATTGAGTTTTTTATTTTCGTAAAGTTCCATCTCTTTAATGCTAGATGCTTGATAATCAAATATGGCTTTGTTGCGTGCACGTTCGTGTTGCGGAATGGCATCGACAAAGCTAATTTCAAGTTCACCATTGGCTTTTTTCGGGATATTCAGGGTAATGCTTGAATAATCACGGTCCACTTGAGCATTAAAGCCATTCCAGCTTTGACTAAGAGCCAGATGGATCTGTTCCGGGCTTAAGCCTTTTTTCTCGCGTTTTTCACCACGCTGAGGTTTAGCGGCTTTTTCAGGGTTGCTTGTAGCTGTATTAGGTAGTGCTTCGCTCGAACCCTCGCGGTTACCGCGTGCTTCACCACCTTTTGGCGCTTCAGCTTCACCCTTGGCTTGCGGTTGTTCAACACCCATCACGGTATACAAGCCGCTACGCCACCAGCCATAAGACCAGGTTAAACCGGTACAGGCGATAATCAGGAAGAAAATCACCACCCAGGTACCCACAACCGCATGTAAGTCCCAAAGGAAATTACGACCTTTCAGTTGTGGCTTAAGCATGAACCACTGTTTAATAGAATGCTTTTTCGGCCAGCGCAGATATAGACCACTGAGTACAAAAAAGATCAGCATGAGGGTACAGGCCCCGGTGATCTGCTTGCCGACGGGTCCAATGGTTAAATTGCGATGCAACTGCTCGATAAACTTGAAAAATTCTCGTCCTTTAATCTCAGGTAACACTTCGGCTGTGTAAGGGTTAATCATCATGGTATAGCCTTTACGTGCACCTTCTTTGACAATATTAATGCTTGAAGATGCTGTCGGGTCTTTGGCTATGGTGATGCTATTAATTTTCATTTCCGGATCAGTTTTTTGAAAATGCTGATACAGTTCGGCAGGGGTTAATTTATCTTGTTTTTCAATCTGGACGGTATAGCTAGCCGGATTGAGCCATTTCTGGATAGGCTGTTCATATGAATAAATGGCACCAGTTATCCCCATAATGGAGAGGATTAACCCGGCAGTAATACCAAGAAACCAGTGAATCTGGAAAAAGATTTTTTTTAACATAGCTGAAAAAACAGGGTGAGAAACAGAATTAACCTGAATTATAGCTGAACTTTCCCAAAATGATATCGATTTTGTAGGTAATATTTATTCTCATTATCATTTAATTTTGTCGGAATTAAAAAACCCCCAGTCTGGAGGTTTTTTAATGTCTAGCTTGCAGTAGCGTTTAAATCTGTTTTGCTTCGCCCACAGTTTCATTCAAGTGCTTGCGGATAGTCTTGAAAGAAAAATTCTTTGAATCCATACGCTTTGGCAAGATATAAGCACCTTGTTGACCTTTAACCTTGAAGTTAATCAACATAAAGTCAGGGGTATTATACCACTCATAAATATCTTTCCAGCCAATGGCACCGACACCTTCCTGTGCACCCATTTGCTGACGCATGATAATGCCGTGAGGCTGTACACCCAAACGGATGCCTTTAATTTCCTGTACCGGAAATTCATTCATCTTGCGTTTTACATACCATTCCAGGCCGAATTTACGGATCAGGAAATATGCAAGCACACAGACCAAAGCCACCCAGCAGAAAATGGTGGAATAGTTTTTCAGCAAGATGATACCGACAATGGAAAGTAGGGCAACAGCTGCCATGATGATCCAGGCTTTGGTGCCGATTTTATTGGTGCTACGCCAGATGGCAAGTTGCGCTTGACGTTGTTCAGCCTCGGAAATTTCATAGTTCACAGGCTGTAAGGTATAAGCGTATAAATTTTTCGCGGTCATAATGAAAATAACAAATTTAGAACTGTAAAAAGTTTAGCATTATTTATACCAATTCAGTGAGTATATTGTTCCAAAATCATCCTATTTATAATGAGGCTAATTCGGTGGCTTTTTCATCACGGTCATGGCTTAGACTTTGCTTTAAACGACTGAGCTGATTCAGAATACTGAGCATCAACGATAATTGCTGCAACACAATCAGAGATTTTTGATCCTCTTCATTATTTTGGCTTAAGCGTTGGCGTATGGTATTCAGCATATTTTGTGCCGTCAGGTCGGGCACTTCATCTTTTAACAATGCCCCTTGAATGTCGTCCAGCGCTTGATCGAGGAGCTGCAAGACTTCCTGATCTGCAATTTTTTCACGATGTGCACCCAGTGCAGCAATATAGCTGAGCAGGGTGTGATTCAAGCACAAAAATTCAAAAGCCTGGCTTTTTTGTGTCGGATCAAAATCAGGTTCTGTGGCTAGGGTCGAAATCAGTGAGGCCACATCTGCATCGTTATTATGTGCAGCACGACGTACCACACGATATTTCAAACCATTATTACGGCCATTTTTGTACTGCTCAATCACTTCGGTCAAATATTCACATTGAGCATTGAGTGAACGCCGGATATTGCGCGGTAAACGACGGAATTTCCAGTCGGGGAAGATAAAACTTACCCCAAACCAAGCCAAGGCACAGCCAATCAAGGTATCAATCATGCGCGGGAGGGCTGCGGCGAAACCCAATCCATCGAGGTTAAAGTTAATTAATGCCAAAATCGTGATAAAGGCGGTGGCCTGGGCATATTGCTTACTGCGTAATTCAAAGAACAGTACACCACTTAAAATCAGCAGTAATAATTGACCTTCGATCGAAGGAATAAAATACAAAATGGCATAGCCGAGAATAATGCCGACCAAGGTGCCAACAATCCGTAAACGCAGGCGACGTTTGGTGGCGTTAAAATTGGGTTGGCTGACAAAAAGCGCCGTTAATAGAATCCAGTAGCCATATTGAATCTGGGTAATCTGGACAAAAATATAACCAATAAACAAGACAATAGAGACACGAATTGCATGTCTAAACAGCACCGACTCTGGTGTTAAATGCTGTTTGATCCGAATCACAATATCATCCCAGCTTTTGAGATCATCATCTTTTAGCTGGTTTTCAATATGTTTGCTTTTATCTAACTTAATATGCCGCTCTGTTTCTACGTTGCGAAGCTGGGCATCAATCGACTTTAAATTTTGATAAAGAGAAAATAAGGCATTGACCCAAACCTGATCGTATTGCTGCTCGGCACGGAGTTTTTCCAGGGATATTTTTAAGTTGGCAAAGGCATGTTTAAAGCGCTTGTTATGCTGATAGGTTTCACGATTTAAAATACTGTGACCCAAGTCTTTACAGGCCTTACCCTGAATAGAAAGAATGCGTTGAAAGCGAAATAAAATGTCACTATGTTCAAAAACTTTGACCAGTTTTTGATAATCAATATGCGCTGAATCTGCACGTTCATGGATATCCTGAGCCACAAAATAATATTGCAGGCTGCGACGGGTATCTTTTTGTCCACGGTCACCTTTTAATCGGGTTAACAGAGCAGTTTTCATTTCATTGAAAATACCGACCAGTTTGCCATTTTCCAAAGACAGCTCAATCATGCTTTGCTGATAACTTTCTGGCGTCATGTCAACATCAAACAGGTTCGATTTAGCAAATAGAAAGTCTCCCAGTGATGAATAGCACTGGGATAGTTTGTCCTGAACCTGCCGAACCGGAAATAGCAGAAAACTGATGGTAGAAAGCAGGCCATACCACATTGCACCGGCAACCAGCAGCCCGGCCTGCATATACCATTGATCAAACAGTCCAACCCCCAGCATTGAATAGACTGAAATGACCAGACAGCCATAGGAAATGGTCGCATAACGCCGTCCTAATGAGCCGAGCAGAATCCAGCCAATGCAGGACACAATCAGCCCTATGGCAAATAAAACGGGATGAGGAAATAAAAAATAAATCGAGGCGGCGGTAATAAAGAAACCGATGTAAGTATAAATCAGGTTCATGATCCGCACTGAAAAGCGGTCATCGATATCGCTTAAACCGGCAGCCACTACCCCTAAGGTCAAGGGAATGGTAAAAAGCTGTTGTCCCATAAAATAGGGCACAAAGGCGGTACCTGCAAATGCAATAATCATGCGCAGGTTATACATGAAGGTGGTGTTATAAGTCGCTTGTTTAAGACGCGTCAGCCAAGATTTCAAGTTATGTCCTAATCACTAAAGGATGTATGCATCAAGGAATGAAATTATGTGAAATTTCATTTTCAATCCTTAAAATAATACTATGTACAGTGTAAGCTTGTCTTTAAAGCCCCCATTTAAAAATTGAATATCGTTATGTCTGTACAGCAATCTACACGGCAGTATTCCACAGCATGGATCATGCTGCTGGCTTTATTGACCTCACTTGGTCCACTTTCTATTGATATGTACCTGCCAGCCTTGCCGCAAATGGCACAGGATTTTGGCGTCAGTACGCAAATGGTAGCCAATACTTTACCGGCTTATTTTTTGGGACTGGCTTTAGGGCAGCTGATCTATGGACCTTTGAGTGACCGGATTGGGCGCAAAACGCCACTGTATTTTGGATTAACCCTGTATGTTGTTGCAAGCCTGCTGTGTATTTTTGCCAGCAATGAATGGAGCTTAATTGCTGCAAGGATTTTACAGGCTGTTGGAGGCTGCGTAGGGGTGGTGATTGCTCGGGCTGCCATTCGTGACCGTCTGGATATGCAGGCTTCTGCACAGGCCTTTGCCAGCATGATGATTGTGATGGGGATTGCACCGATTGTCGCGCCGAGTGTCGGGGCAATGGTATTGACGTTCTTTAGCTGGCATGCAGTCTTTGTCTTTTTAACCTTGATCGGACTGATCTGTTTATTCTGTGTGCACTTTTTCTTTAAAGAGAGTTTGCCGCCTGAACGCCGTTTAAAGCTGAATGTCGCCCAGATTATCCAGCTGTACGGTAGTATTTTTAAAGACCCGAGTTTTAAATGGCCAATGCTGGCTGGTTGTTTTTCTGGCGGCATTTTATTTTGTTATATCAGTTCATCTGCTGCTGTGCTGATGGATCATTATGGATTAGCGCAACAGCAATTTGCTTATGCTTTTGGGCTGAATGCCTTTGGTATCATGCTGTTATCTGCGCTCAATAAAAGACTTGGCCAGCAATTTTCGGTCCTGAGTCGCCTGAAAATAGGCGGCATCATCCAGTTGCTTGGGGTCTGCATTTTATTCAGTGCAGGTTTAATCGGTCATAGTCCCCTATGGCTGGTATTGATTGGCATGTTCTGGGCAGTGGCAGGAATTGGTTTTACGGGTCCCAATGCGATGGCTTTGGCTATGTCGGAACAGGGTGCGCAAGCGGGAACAGCCAGTGCGATTATGGGAAGTATGCAGTTTGCCTGTGGTTTGCTTGGTGGCGTGATTTTAAATTTTCTGATGTGGAATTCACTGCTCAATATGGGAATTCTGATGTTGATCTTTGTGGCTGTGACTTTGCTTGCAATTCTGCAGCTCAGCAGACAATTGCAGGATAAAAGTTTAAATATTTAAATATCTGCATAGCAAAACAGACCTTTAAACTTATTCGTGCTAAAGGTCTGTTTGAGTTAAAGCTATTTATTTATTTATTTATCCATAAACGCGGCAATATCCATTTTTCCGGATAACTAGGCAAAGGTTTTCTTAAGGGTGCCCAGCTTGCCACGGTTAAAATGTTTTAATGATTTATGGATCAACCTGTCTGATACAAAAAGCCCGTACCGCATGGCGGGCAGTTATGGCATCGTTTACATGCTGAAATGAGCTGTAAATTTATAAAAATGTCTTTTGAAATGAGTTTTTTAGCGCTGGGTAGTTATATACATTAGTCGAATGTCTGGTTGTTTGGCTTTAGGATGAATTTTTCTAAGTCTAAGAATATCCACATTATTTTTTTATTAGATCTGAAAATGAGATTATTTTTCAATCACTGTTCGGGAAAACTGATTTTAATAAAGTCTGAAAATTGCTAGATTTAGCACGATATGTGGATGTCACATATTTGTAATATTATAATATTTTAAGTTTTTTACTGTACTCAGAAGCTGAAAATGCAATGGTTTTTTAAGCTTATTAATTTTTGAAGGGTATTTTTTTCATAGATTTATTGGGTTTTTAAAAAATCACTGAATGCATGGAATGCGAAATTTAACAAATCGGAGATTTTAAGAATGAGTCAATTACGTAACGGTAAATTTATTGCTAAAGGTTTAGCATTGGCAGTTACAGCAGTCATGGTTAGTACAGCACATGCCGGCACAGCTGAACAAAAACAAATTCAACAATTACGTCAAGAAGTTGAAGCATTAAAATCTTTAATTCAACAACAACAGCAAGTGCAGCAACAGCAGCAAACTCAAATTGAGCAGGTCAAGGCACAGCCTGTTCAACTTGCAGCAGCACCTGCAGCGAAGTCTGAATCAGCATTAACCGGCTTTAAAACTAAAGCGGGCGCCAGTGTAAACCTATACGGTTTTGTTCGTGGTGATGCCAACTACATTATTGAGGGTGCAGATAACGACTTCAATAATACTCATACTAGTACGGGCACTACACAAGATAAATTACGTGCTACCGGAAAAATGAGTCGTTTAGGGCTGGATTTCTCAGCGCCAGTGGGCGATGCAAAAGTTGGCGGTAAAGTTGAAGTTGACTTTGCAAGTAATGACAATAGTAAGTCAGAAAACTTACGTCTTCGTCATGCTTATTTGACTTATAATGACTGGTTATTTGGTCAAACGACTTCTAATTTCTTGTCAAGTCATGCACCAGAAATGATCGACTTGAATACCAACGTAGGTGGCGGTACAGCACGTGTTCCACAAGTACGTTATGGTCTTAAACTGGCTCCTGCTACCCAATTATTCTTGTCTGCAGAAGAAGGAGATAGTACAGGAACAGGCATTAAATATAGCGTACCTAACTTAACGGCTAAATTGGTACAAGGTTTTGCAGATGGTAAAGGTTCTGTATCTGCACGCGCTTTGGTTGAAAATTATAAATCAACCACAGCAGATGATGACAAAACTGGCTGGGGTGTAGCTGCAGGGGTCAATTATCAAGTTGCTGAACCATTAAAAGTTTCTGCCGATGTTTCCCATGTTGTCGGTAACAGCAACTATTTATATGGCAGCAATTCAGCTTATGTTGTAGATCCGGCAAATAACAGTATTGAGCAGAATGAGTTTAATGCAGTTCAAGTCGGCGCAACTTATAAGATTTCACCAAAATTACGTTCGACTTTAGCCTATGGCACTGTATTCGCGGATGATGGTAATGATTACGCACGATTGAATGATGGTGCAAATGAAAAAGTGCAACAAGCTTGGATGAACATTATCTATTCACCAGCTGCACCAATTGATTTAGGTGTGGAATATATCAATGGTAAGCGTGAAACATTTGCTGGCGAGTCATATAAAGATAACCGTGTAGGCTTAATGGCTAAATATAATTTCTAATTCAAAAGTGGAAATTTAAAAAAGAGGCGACTGGTTCGCCTCTTTTTTATTTGAAAAATTATTTTTCATCTCCAGTTAATACCTAAAAGATCTCATTCGTATGAGAATCATCAGCCCTGATTTTATGGGTAAACGTCTGCTATAAAAAAGGTCAAAAGATGAGATAATATTAAGAGGAAGGTGGCAAATATATGAGCCCTGATCTTTTAAAAACTGAGAGCTTTTAAGGATAACTTTACGAAAGAATACAGTGTTACACATAGATCGTTCTTAAAATATACGCCTTTTTGCGAACAGCTTTATTTATCTTTAGGTGGTTCATGAGCAATATCAAATTTAGTTTTATTGTTTTGGCAGTATTGGGGTTGGGAGCCTGTCAAACGGTTGCCCAACCTAAGCTTACTGTTGGTTCGACAGGACTATCAGAGCCACCTGCTGCAGATGCTCAAGTTCGGGCAGAGCGTATTAATTTTAAAAAACTCAAACAGCAGGAAAACCGTCCTATTGTTGCCTTGGTACTGGGCAGTGGTGGCGCTCGTGGCTATGCTCATATCGGGGTCATTCAGGTACTAGAGCAGCAAGGGATACACCCGGATTTGATTGTAGGTACCAGTGCGGGCAGTATTGTGGGTTCCATTTATGCCAGTGGTAAAACAGCAGAAGAGCTGCGTGATATTGCTTTAAGTATGAAAGCCAATGATGTGCGTGATGTAAAGCTGGACATGAAAGGCTTTTTTGATGGTCAAAAAGTTGAAAATTATGTCAATCAACAAGTCAACAATACGCCCTTAGAAGCATTAAAAATCCCGATGTATGTGGTCGCAACGGAATTAAAACAAGGCAAAAAAGTCGTCTTTAATTATGGTAATACCGGACAGGCGGTACGCGCTTCCGTGTCTATTCCCAGCATGTTTATTCCGACCAAAATTGGTGCGGATGAATATGTGGATGGCGGTCTGGTGAGCCCGGTACCTGTAAGCGTGGCACGTGATTTGGGGGCGGATATTGTGATTGCTGTGGATATTCTGGCGCAACCAATGCATACCGAAACCAGTAATGTTTGGGGAATGTTCAATCAAAATATTAATATCATGCAAAGCCGTTTAGCTGAAGAAGAGTTAAAGCATGCAGATATTGTGATTCAGCCAGATTTAAGGGAAAAAGGGCATATATTTGATGTAAAAGGTCGTGCAATGACCATGCAAGCCGGAATAGATGCAACAGAAAGTCAGTTAAATGAAATTACCACTTTATTGAAACAGAAGCATTATCCATTTGGTCATAGCATTCAGCAATTAAGCGCACAGGATTAAGTCCTTCAATCAATTGCAATGATGAAACCGAATCCCTAAGAGTCTCAGATTCATTATTGCAATGCTGTTAGGTTTTAGTCTGTCGTTATTTAGGTTTTGAGGGATAATCAATCAAGATGAATGGAATTTAACTGTAAAGATAAACTAATCAATTGATATTATTCAATAAAATCAACTAAGTGATGAAAGCTTTTGTATTATACAATTTTTATATAATATGTGTTTGTTCAATGATTTAAGTTTACCAGTAAATAAAAATTCTCTACACTGGAGTTTATTAAAGTCATAAAAGCATATTTCTGTAAGGATGGTTAAATGCATAACAGTAGTATGAACATAGAAAAATTTGCCATAGGTCAAAAAGTTAAAATGGCGAGTATGGAAAATCTGGTATTTACCGTGATTTCAGAAAATACTGATGGTACCTATAGTGTTGAGACCCAGCTCGACCAGCAAAATGTATTGAGCTATGGCAATATTTCCAAAGAAATGCTGCGCAATGTAACACCTTGATATTAGTTTAAGCTGAGATTTAACTGGTCTGATATGACACGTTAAACACTAGCCCTGTGCCCAAATAGATTTAAATTTTGTTTGATTCATAGGTATTCAAGTAATAATCACACGATATGTTTTAAAATATATAGTCATCTTTTTGTAATTTAATTTTTAGAACAAATATTCTATTAAAATCATGCTATAAGAAAAATGTTTATATCTCAGTGAGTTGGTAAAATTGATATATATTTTTTTGAATGATACCAAAATCACTATAAATAATAATGATGGGTTTATTGGCAATTTCGACATTTTATTTCATAGAAAAACGATATAATCATTCCTTATACTATTGTCTGTAAAAGAGTCTAGAGAACGCGATGTCCCCATTAGATCAAATTGCTCCAGCATTAGATGACCAGTCTGAATTAACCATGACAGTTTTAATGACTCCTGATATGGCGAACTTTTCAGGAAATGTTCATGGCGGAACAATTTTAAAATTACTGGATCAGGTCGCATACGCATGTGCTAGCCGTTATTCAGGCAGTTATGTGGTGACTTTGTCTGTGGATAAAGTAAATTTCAAAGAACCGATTCATGTGGGTGAACTCGTTACTTTTCTTGCCAGTGTCAACCATGTCGGTCGTACCTCAATGGAAATCGGGATTCGCGTAGAAGCGCAGAACATTCAAAAACGTACCGTACGTCATACCAATAGTTGTTACTTCACTATGGTAGCTGTAGATGAAAATGGTCAACCGAAACAGATTCCGCCATTGAAGCTGGACAATGACTGGAAACGTTGCCGTTTTGAGGCTGCTGAACATCGTAAAGTGGCACGCTTGCAAGAAAGCCATCATCCTTCATGCAGTATTTATAAAAAAACCTCGCAATGCTAATGCTGTATTAAAACAGACTGAATGCTGATGTTAAAAAGACTGCTTTAAAGCGGTCTTTTTTGATTTTAACGGGAAGATTGGAACTATACAGCAGGCAAAAATTAGCCTAATATAAAACGATACGTATCGTTTCGTTTTTGGTGATGAATGACTGAACTAGAAAAAACTTCGCGTCGTAAGCAATGTATTTTGCAGGCAGTGACTGCTGCATTGGAAGATGAGGATTACAGTCATTTAACTGTTGAAGATATTGCTGCACGGGCAGGGGTAGGAAAGTCGACCATTTATCGCTGGTGGAAGCATAAATCTGATCTGGTCTTTGATGCCTTTAAAGAGCACACCGCTTCGGTCTTTGATCTGGATTTCGAGCAGAGCCTGGAAGTTAATCTGAACCAGCAGCTGTTAAAATTGTCACTCGCGCTAAATCATCCGTTAGGGCGAGCTTTATTGGTGGTGATGGCCGAGCATCGTGAAGCAGCCGGTGAGTTTTTCAGGCTGTATTTATTACCGCGTCGTGAGCAAACACGCAAGTTGATTCAACTTGCCATAGAGCGTAATGAAATTATTGCCGATTATCCATTTGAACTGATGCTGGATACGCTGTATGGGCCGATTCATTATCAGATTATTTTCTTTAATTGCATGCCAGATGAAACTTACATACACAATCTTGTACGTTTGGTGATGCAACCTGTTCTGGTTCAAAAGTAGCACCAGGCTACCGCTAAGTTGGTCATTATGTCTGCAACAAACACTGAGCGTCTATGGAATCGCTCGTTTATATTATGTCTATGCAATAACCTGTTTTTATTTACCTATTATTATGCCTTATTAACTGTCTTGCCGATTTATATCATGAAGGATCTAGGCGGGACGGTGAAGGAAGCAGGTTTGGCACTGACCCTATTTCTGGTTTCTTCAATTGCGGTTCGTCCATTTTCCGGACTGATTGTGGAAAAATTAGGCAAAAAAATAGCCTTCCGCGGCTCGGAATTGCTGTTTGTACTGTTTGCTTTTAGCTATTTATTTGCCGACAGTATGTGGGCTTTATTGTTGATCCGTTTTATTCATGGCATCTGGTTTAGCATATTAACCACGGTCACCGTGCCCATAGCAAATGATTTTATTCCAGATCGGCGTAAGGGCGAGGGCATGGGCTATTTTGTCATGTCGACCAATCTTGCCGTGGTATTTGGGCCTTTAATTGCCTTGACCGTGTTGCAGTTTACTGATTTTAAGATGCTATTTGCGCTATTAACTGCTGTGATCAGTCTGGGTTTTATTTTTTGTTTAATCATTCCGGTACAACAGCAGGATAAGGTTGCCTTCACGGCTGAGACTCAAGAAAAAAAATGTTTGGGTTGGCATGATATTATTGAAACACGTGCTATACCGATTGGCTTTGTTGCCTTGCTGACTGCATTTGCCTATTCCAGCATTATGAGTTTCATTACCGCTTATAGTGAATCTAAAGCTCTACTCGCGTATACCAGCCTGTTTTTTATTGTCTTCGCCATTTCCATGATTGTAGTGCGGCCGTGGGTAGGCAAAATTTATGACCGTAAAGGTGCCAGTGCAGTCATTTATCCTTCCTTTATTTTCTTTGCCATAGGCCTGGTCGTGGTCAGTTTTATCTCCAATCAATGGCTGCTCTGGTTATCTGCTATATTTATTGGCATTGGTTATGGCTCCCTGTTTCCATGTTTTCAAACCATTGCTATTCAGTCTGTGCCAAAACAGCGTATGGGGCATGCAATTTCCACATTCTTTACCCTGTTTGATTTGGGCATGGCAATCGGCTCAGTCATTTTGGGATTGATGATTGCCTATTATGGTTATCAACTGAGTTATTTATTCTGTGCTGTAATTACTGTGCTGACTTTATTTGTTTATAAATACACAGTTTCGGCATCACTGAAGCAACCTAAATAAAGAGAGGTCCGGCACGTGGAATTACGTCATTTACGCTATTTTGTTGCAGTTGCACAAGAACTGAATTTTACCAAGGCGGCACAACGCATGTGTACGGTGCAACCATCTTTGAGCCAGCAGATTAAAGATCTGGAACATGAGGTGGGTGTTCAGTTATTGGTTCGATCCAACCGTAAAGTTGAGTTGACTGAAGCAGGAAAAGTCTTTCTGAAAGAAGCGCTGCTGAGTTTGGAGCATGCAGAAAAAGCGATTGATGCTGCACGGAAAATTGCCAACTTGAGCAAAGACCAGTTGAATATTGGCTTTGTCCCTGTGGCAGAAATGAAAATTTTTCCCTATATCATGCCGAATATACGGGCCCATTTCCCTGACATCAAAATTAACTTTCATAGCCTGACCGATGTCCACCAACTTAAAGCCTTAAAAAAAGGTGATATTGACATTGCCTTTACCCGCTATGTCGATGAATCGGATGAACTGGAGCATGTACAGATTTTTAGTGAGCCTCTGGCTTTAATCGTGCCCAAGGATTCACCTATTGCCGAGCAACGTCATATTAGTATCAAAAGTTTTAATCATCAGGACTTTGTTATTAGTGATGAAGATGCTTCACCGCAGTTGCACAAGATTATTACCGATTTCTTTAAGCAGGCTAAACTGGATGTCAACATCGTCCAGCACTCGACCAATATTCTATTAAATGTCAATTTAGTCGGCATGGGGGTCGGCTGGAGTTTGGTACCGGCTTATGTGATCCCGCTATTGGGCGATAAAATTATCGTGAAAAATACTATTGAGCCCTTACCGATGATTAACCTGTATGCCAGTTATCGTAAAGGGCAAAAAAATGAGCTGATTGAACTTATTTTAAAAATCTTGAAAGAACAGTTTTATATGGGTTTCTTTTAAAATAATTGTTTGATATCACACGATGCTTTTAAAGGCGATAAAAAGCATCGTTAAGGAGAGTGCATGTATCACATAATCACCATCAAATAATCAAAGCGCTTTATACTTAAAAATTAGAATAACAACAGAGGTCGAATTAAAATGATGAAGCTGTATAACAATGCTCAGTCGCGTGGCATGACCGTGATGCTTTTATTAAAAAGAGCTGGGTATAGAAGACCAGATTGAAGAGATAAACGTGCCCATATGAAAATATGCATCAGGCTGAATATTTAACTATTAATCCCATGGGAAAAGTCCCCTGTCTGGTTGATCAGGGCGTAGTGATTTCTGAAGTTGCGGCCATATTTACTTATCTGGCAGATAAATATATGGAAAAAGGTTTGGCGCCTGCCCTGGATGACCCCAAGCGAGGTGCATATCTGAAATGGATGTTCTTTGCGCATGGTCCTTTGACTGAGTTTATGGATTTAAAAGGTCTAGGCGTATCGGACGAGCAAATTGAGCAAAGAAAACGAAGCCTGACCTTTGGTCATGAAGAGAGTGTATTGGCATTGCTAAAAAAGGGTATGCAAGAAGCAAATCCGTATTTGCTGGGTGATAAAATTTCAGCAGCAGATTTATTTCTGGGTTATTGGGTAATTTTTGCTATCTCTCTCAAAATATTGCCTTATCTGGATGAGTTCAAGCCGTTTATTCAGCTTCTGGCACAGCGTGATTCAATGAAAGGTGTGCCATGGTTGCAGAAGATTAATGCTTAATATTTTTACTGTTAATTTTTAATTGAAATTGCTAAAGATATTAAAGTGATTGAGCTGATTTTGAAGAGTTAAAGGAATAGATTTATTTTGAAGCTCTCTTGAATAGATCTCTTGCATAAATCAAAAAATGTTCAATATTCGATTTTTTTAAATCAGCACTGCCTCATTTGATTGATTTAATTTTTTACCTTCTCGTAGGCAATCTCTCTACTTTTGAAAGGTCAAAATGAGGATCTCAAAATATATTGTGAGTCCGCAGGAAAAACCTTTTATTTCCCATACACGACATCCTGAGCCAGTTTTAAGCACTGCTTTAAAATGTAGCGTAAGGGATGGGAAACGTTGGGCATCCATGCCACACTCATGAATCTGATATTGACTAAAATCTATTTTTTAATTTTGGTTTTACGAACAATTTTTAGTTTCTAAAATGATGTATGGAAGAAGTCTAATAATTGACCTTAAATTTAAAGATTTATATGAGTGAAAAATAAAAAAAGACCACGCTTTCGCGTGGTCAGGCCTCTGAATATGATTCAGTCAATGTGTTTTTATATCTGTATTATTTTACATGCAGCTTTTTAAACAGCTGTTGGCTCACGTGATCCAGAGTTTGTGGAATCGCCAAGGCCGCCACAAAACGGTCAGGACGTAGAATTACCACCGATTCTGAAGTTTTACCAAACCAGCTGCGAATATCGGTTCCGATATCGCCAATGGTAATCACGCCATCAATGTTCTTGCGGTTTTCATTGCCAAACTGAACTTCAGGAATGACCTGAATAAATTTGACGCCTAATTTTTTCCAGACTTGCATGGTGGTATCCGAGATGCCCCATTGAGGATCGACTCCCCAAGCAATGATCGCAAAGTCGTTGCCAATCACTTCATCCAGTAAAACTTGTTCACCCGACTCAAGTTTCACTTGCGGTTGAATAAACATCTTGCCGACCGGAGACTCTTTCTTGCCGTCTGCCAGCAAAGCACCGTCATGATATTTCGGCATCGGTTTAAAACGCATTTCAAGCAAATACTGTTTAATTGGCTTGATGTAATTCAATGCATAGGCAATACCGTCACGCACGAAACCTTGCCATTTTTTCGGTGGCGCAAGTACATGACCGGCCATCACTGAAAGATCGATCATAGCTTTAGCATGGTCTTTACGTTCAATCTGGTAAGAATCCAGCAGGTCTGGAGTCGCCTTGCCCTGAACAACCAATGCCACTTTCCAGGCCAGGTTAAAGGCATCGCGCATACCGCTGTTATAACCCTGACCTTGCCATACTGGCATAATGTGTGCAGCATCACCGGCAAGTAGGATGCGGTCAACACGGAATTTATCGGCAATACGCGCATTATGTGTATAAACACGCTGACGGATTACTTCGATATTTTCAGCATTAGGCAATACTTTAGACAGCAATTTGGCAATATTTTCCGGTTTGCTTAACTCTTCTTGAGTTTCACCTGGCATCACCATGAATTCGAAACGGCGAATACCATGAGGCAGGGCAGCAGATACATACGGACGTACCGGGTCGCAGCATAGATAAATATGCGGTGTTGCCAAAGGATCATTTTCAATGTCAATTACAATCCATTGGTTTGGTGCGGTTTTACCATCAAAACCAATATTTAAAGTACGACGTACAATTGAGTTACCGCCATCACATGCAATTAAATATTTTGCCTGAACAATTTCTTCTTTCTGGTTTTTATCTTGAATTTTAAGCGTTACGCCGTTGGCATCTTGGCTAAATTCGCCCAGTTGACGTGAAAACAGTACTTGAGTGTTTTCATATTGCTTTAAGCCTTGCAGCAAGACATTATCGACCTGAGGCTGAATAAAAGCATTACGGCGTGAGAAACCGAATTCGCGGGTGAGTGGCTGAATGTCAGCAAAACAGCGACCTTTAGGCGTCAAGAAACGCATGGCATGATTTGGTGTGGTATGCGGTAAAACTTGATTCACTAAGCCAAGTGACTGAATAGTACGCAATGCTTCATCATCAATACCAATCGCACGCGGGTAATCAATCAAACTGTCCAGTTGTTCGATTACAGTGACCTGAATGCCTTGTTTACTTAAATAGTTCGCAATAGTCAAACCCACAGGGCCTGCGCCCAAGATTGCCACTTCAGTGGTGTAATTTGTTTTGTTGCTCATAGCGAATGCCCATTCAATCAATTCACATTTAAGCGTATTAACGGTGAATTTGAGGGTCTAAACAAGCTATGCCATAGTAGATATGTTGAATGAAAACAAAACAGCGGAAATACATATTATTATATAAGATATTGAAAATAAATATTTATTTAAATTGTCTACTATATGGTTTTCGGGCTTAATGATCATTTTTTTCTATCATATATAAATATTTGCTAAACATAAAAAGCGCAAGAGTTTACCTCATTCCGCTTTTTGACTTAATCTTGCTTTGCATGCAACAGCATGGAGTGAATGATTTGCAGTGAGATTTTAAAAACGTCAAAAAATAAAAATTGAATGATGACGGATTCAAAATAAATTGGATGCTTTACTATACAGTACGGAAAAAATGAAAGTGAGCATCATCATGATCCGTATGGGTGGGTGAGTTGTGCTCACTGATGAACTGATTATATCTATCTGAAAGCGAGTTGATTTTGAAACTGATTTCTCCTACTCAAGCTGTACCGACTCATATTATTTCTGGTTTTTTAGGGGCTGGAAAAACCACCTTGCTTCAACATTTGCTCAGTCAGAAGCCAGAAAATGAGGTCTGGGCGGTGTTGATGAACGAGTTTGGGCAAATTGGGGTCGATCAGCAGTTGTTACCGCAAACCCAAGGCTATGAAGTGAAAGAGCTATTGGGCGGTTGTCTTTGCTGTAGCAGCCAGTTACCGATGCAGATTGCCTTGTCGCGATTATTGTCAGAAAGCAAACCGGACCGGTTGTTTATCGAACCCACAGGGCTAGGACATCCTGCACAATTGCTGGAACAGCTGACCGAACCGCACTGGCAGCCGAGTATTGCCATGCGTGCCTTGGTGACTGTAGTCGATGGTTCCCGTTTGCATGATAGTGATTGGAGCAAGCAGAATTTATATGCCGATCAGTTAAAAGCAGCACAAATCATTGTGGTGTCCCATGCGGATACTATGAGTTTTGCAGATGATCAGGCTTTGCAGGCATTAAAGCGTGAATATCAGGCTTATCAGCAAACCTGGCTGATGAGTGGGCAAGATAAAATTCCTCTGCAACAAATTGACCTGCCTTATGTGGGAACCAGACGTAAAATTCAGCCTTTATTGAAAATCCAAAAAACATTTTCAGCTGGACAGCCTCTACCAGAAATTAAACAGTTGCCTTATCACTATGTTGAAACTGCACAAGGCTATAGTGTAGCGGGATGGAAATTGCCCAAGCGCTGGCAATTCGACTTTTATGCCTTGCTGGATTTACTGTGTGAACAGCAACAGTGGCTGCGGATTAAAGGGATTTTTAATACCAACCAGGGCTGGAAAACCTTCAATTTTAATCCCGAGCAGTTTAACTATCAGTCTGTAGAAGAAGGCGTGGATAACCGTATTGAAATTATTGTGCAGCATCCGCATGACTGGCAGTTATTTGAACAGCAACTGTTTCAGTGCCAGATTAATCCAGATCAGGATTAAAAAACATTTCAGCAAAATACGCCCAAATCTTATATGCTAGGCGCCAAATTTGAGGACTCTTTTATGGCGCTAAAAGCAACAATTTATAAGGCAGATTTGAATATTGCCAATATGGATGACCATCAATATGGTGATTATCAACTCACTATGGCTTTGCATCCTTCAGAAACCATTGAACGTTTGATGGTGCGTATTTTGGCTTATGCGCGTTTTGCTGATGATGCTCTGGAGTTTACCAAAGATTTGTTTGAAACTAATGAGCCGGCGTTATGGCAAAAAGATCTGACCGGCCAACTGATTAAATGGATTGAAGTGGGCTGTCCGGATGAAGATAAGGTGAAAAAGGCCAGTGCGCGTTGTAAGCAGGTGGCTGTGGTTACTTATGGCTCAGCTGTAGATGAATGGTACAAACGCAACAGCAAATTAAAAACCTTAAGCAATGTCGAAGTGTGGAAACTCTCTACTGCGACTACTGATGCCTTGCCACAATTATGCGAGCGTACTATGCAGTTACAGCTAAATGTTATGGATGGTGAATGGACCTTGATTGGGGATCACGCTCAAGTCGTGGTGGAGTGGGAACAATTACAATAAATAGATACAGGTTGCAGGCTTAAGCTTGCATCCTGATCACAAAATTGCCTATACCTGAAAACAATAAAAATGAATAAAGGGAAAATATATGTATCCGGATCTCTATTGTTTGCTGATTGCCCTCGGTATTGGGGTAATTATTGGTGCAGAGCGAGAATATCGTAGCAAATCGGCCGGCCTTCGAACCATGATTATGGTCATCTGAGTTCCTGCCAATATTCTGACCGGGCTGGATTTGTCCGGGCAGGGGTGATTTTTAAAGATGAAAATCATAAAAAATTGACGGCTTATTTATTGAATGATTCAAATATCCATGAGCTCAGCTTTTAAATACAGCTAAGAACGGATACCTCTTAAATTCTAAAGCATGCAGCCAAATCCGGTTATACTAGGCATTGAAAAATTGCTGCTCAGTTTAGGTAAATGATCATGATAAATGAATTAGAAATTATCGATTTAAAAGTAGGTGAAGGTAAAGAAGCGGTGAAAGGTGCGCTGATTACGACCCATTACACCGGCTGGCTGGAAGATGGAACCAAATTCGATTCATCCATTGACCGTGGCAACTACTTTGAAACCGTGATTGGTACCGGTCGTGTGATTAAAGGCTGGGATCAGGGCATTATGGGCATGAAAGTCGGTGGTAAACGTAAATTAATGGTGCCGGCACACCTGGCTTATGGTGAACGTAAAATGGGTAAAATTATTCCTGCCAATTCAAACCTTATTTTTGAAATTGAACTATTTGACGTAAAAACACGTGATTAAGTGCGCCTTGATTATCGGTTAAAAAATATTCTGCAAGAGACAAGGATGAATCTTGCAGATAGGTGAAAAATAGTTTGAATTTTATTTTTTTACCACTACATTAAGAAATAGCTAAGCGTATTTAAGGATGATTCGCTTTTTGTATAAAATTCAGAAATTAATTCATTTTTTAAAACTTTTTCTAGCAATATGTCTATGCATAGGTCTGGGGCAGAAGCAGGTCTGGGCACTTTATGAAGCCGCACCCGAATCTTATTATTTACATCAAAAATTCTTGAATGATGTTCAGTTTACTGAAGATAGCTCTACGCCTCTTAAGGGGACATGGCAGTATTATCCTGAGCAATTCATCACCCAACCCAGTTCAGTTTTAAAATCGACTAGCGTAACTTTGCCAGTCTCTTTTAAAGAAATCACTGGAACTAACCAGACTTATGGCACATTTATTGGCCATTTTAAAATACCTAAGCAATTTGTAGGGCGCCGTATAGCCATTTTTATTCCCAATCAATATGGGGCTTATAAAATGTTCTTGAATGGTGATTTTATACTGCGTTTAGGAGAAGTTGGAAAAGACCCAAGCCATCATCAAACGGAAAATGCACCTAAAATTGCCTTTTTTGTGGTGGAAAAAGAGTATTTCACCATCACCATTCAGGCATCCAATTTTGATCCTCAGCATGGTGGTCTTGAAAATCCGATGCGGATAGGCATAGGTACAACCATTGGTCGCCAGTTCCAGCAGATGATGATGAGTATTGGCCTGGTGTGTGGAGCAGTCTTGGGTATTGGAATGTTTACCTTAATGTTTTCAGTATTCCAAGGAGTGATTAATCGCAGCAGTATCCGGGTTTTTGTGTTTGGTGTTTTTATTCTGTTTCTGGCCTTGCATAATTTATTTTCAGCCCCTTATGCCTATACCACCTTTACCAATATCAGCTGGTTATGGGGAGAGCGTTTAGAATATCTGTTTACTTATCTGGCAGTCACTTTTTTTATCAGTTATATGTTTTTACTCAGTCGGCGTTATCTGCATCCGATTGTTTACAGTGTGGCGATGTGCATACTGATCATGGGTATGATGGTGACCTTGTTTACTGTGCCTGAAATCTTTCAGCGGTTTGCCTTTTATAGTTCAGTCATTAGCCCGATTGTCATTGTAAATTTTGGCTATGGTTTTTATCTGACCCTGAAATCAAAAGAGCAATATTCTAGCGTCAATGTATGGGCGATAATTTTATTATGTGTGACCTTTTTTCATGATTTCTTGTTGACCTTAAATTTACTCGATTCATTTAATCTTTCATTTATTTCAACCAGTTTCTATGCCTTGCTGATTATGTTTCAGCAGTCAAAAAACTATGCACAGCATACCTCGCATATTGAGCAATTGAATAATAGCTTACTTGAGCTGAATAGTTCTCTGGATCATAAAGTACAGGAGCGCACTTCACAGTTACATCAACTGAACCAGAAGCTAGAGCGACAAATTCAAATAGATGCATTAACCGGGGCTTTTAACCGGCGGGCTTTAAATGCTGAAATTCAGCGATTATTTACCCTGACACAAAATCATACCCATTATAGTCTGGCATTTGCCATGTTAGATGTAGATTATTTTAAAAACTATAATGATTACTATGGGCATTTGAAGGGGGATGTAATTTTGCAAGATTTGGTCAAGCTGATCCAGCAGGCCTTGCCTGAATCTGCTTATGTTGCCCGCTACGGTGGGGAAGAGTTTGCCATTATTTTGCATAATATTCCGAGTCAAGTGGTCTTGAATGTGTTGCAGCAGGTTTTAAATGCAGTCAGAGATGCTCAATTTGAACATTTAAACCGGCCTGATCAAAAACAGTATGTGACTTTAAGTATGGGTGTGGCATGGATGGATCGAAATCATCCCTATAGCGATATTCATGAACTGATGAAAGCTGCCGATATCCAGCTTTATGCAGCCAAGGATGCCGGACGGGATCAATATCAGCCCTCTGGAACTTAGTTTAAATTTTGTGGATATTTAAGCTTTTTTTTTAGCTCTTTTGACTAAAATAAAAAGCAGGCATGCCAGTTAAAGTATGATGATCTTAATCACAGTTCCTCTATTTTTAAACGTTTAATTTTCAAAAAATTATTATTTTTTAAGCTTCATTTCAGCTTGATTGGATAAAAAGACAGATTCAGAGTTCTGAACGTCGTAAATCGTGAAAAGGGTAGTTTTCTATTGATCAATGATGCTACGTGTTCAGAGCATAAAATGTTTTTTGAGCACCATTCAATGAAGACTCGCTTGCTGTCCACCTTGCTTTCTGCTTCTCTTTCCGCCGTTTTATGTCAGATGCCTCATTTAGCCTGGAGTAAAACACTACCATCCAGCAATCCCACCCTTACGGTGATTGGCTACCATGAAATTACCGATAGACAATCGGCCCTGATTCCTGACTATTCGGTAACGACCCAGCAGTTTCAGCAACATATCAGCTGGCTTAAAAATAACGGTTTTCATTTTATTAATGTCGATCAGCTGATTAAAGCGCACGAAGGGAAATATCGCTTGCCGAGCAAACCGGTTTTATTAACGGTGGATGATGGCTATGCATCATTTTATAAAAGTGCCTATCCGGTGACCAAAGCCAATAAAATTCCCGTGGTGCTGGCGGTCGTGGGTTCATGGCTAGAGCCTAAAGCAGGTCAAAGCGTTGACTTTTCAGGTGAGAAAATTCAGCGTAGTCAAATGTTATCCTGGGCTGAATTGAAAGAGATGCAGGACAGTGGTCTGGTCGAAATTGCCAGTCATAGCTATAACCTGCATCGCGGCATCTTGGGCAATCCGCAGGGCAATATGGAACCGGCGGCAGTGACACGGTTATACGATCCTAAATCTGCCAGTTATGAAACCGAACGTCATTATCAGCAACGGATTACAGGTGACTTAAAGCAGAATAACCAGTTATTGACTGCACATGGTTTGAAATCACCTCGTGTGATGGTTTGGCCCTATGGTCACTATAATATGCAAACCGTAAAAATTGCCAAACAGTTAGGTATGCCTGTAGCCATTAGTCTGGACGATGGTGCAGATTCGGCTAAAGATTCATTAGGGCAGCTCAACCGTATTCTGATTGAAGGCAATATGACCACGGCAGATTTGGCTCAGGAAATTCAAAATCGCCAGCAACATTTAGGCGACAATAACCGTCCGCAAAAAATCATGCATATCGATCTGGATTACATTTACGACAAAGATCCTATTCAGCAGGAACGTAATCTGGATCACTTGCTTGACCGGATTGTGGCGATGAAAGTCAATACCGTGTATTTACAAGCCTTTTCTGATCCGGATGCCAATGGTTCTGCGGATATGGTGTATTTCCCGAACCATTATTTGCCCATGCGTGCCGACCTGTTTAACCGTGCTGCCTGGCAAATTCAAACCCGTACCCAAGTCAGCCGGGTCTATGCCTGGATGCCATTACTGGCCTGGGAATTACCAAAAGATAACCCGGTGTCCAAAGATGTGGTAGTGACCCAGCAAGCTGATGATTCCAACCATCTGAATATGGGCTATCATCGTTTAAGCCCTTTTTCTGCCGATGCGCGTAAAACCATTGCCGGTATTTATCAGGATCTGGCCAAATCAGTGCCATTTAACGGCATTTTATTCCACGATGACACCACTTTATCGGACTATGAAGATGCCAGCCCTGATGCTTTAAAAGCCTATGCTGCGATAGGCTTACCGACCGATCTGGCCAAAATCCGTAATAACGATGCCGAGCTGGAAAAATGGACCGGCTTTAAAACCAGATACATTGATGACTTTGCCATGCAACTGGCGCAAGAAGTCCGTCAGTATCATCCATTCTTGCTGACTGCACGCAATTTATATGCTCAGGTTGCCCTGCGGCCTTATGCTGAAAACTGGTATTCACAGTCTCTGGAACAGTCGATCAACCGTTATGACTTCACTGCAATCATGGCAATGCCCTATATGGAGCAGGCCGCAGATAGCGATGCTTTTTATCGGGACATTGTTAATCGCGTGAAGCAATATCCCAATGGCATAAAGAAAACGGTGTTTGAATTGCAGTCAGTGAACTGGCGAACCAATCAACGTGTTCCTTCCGATGAAATAGCCAGAACCATTGAGTCTTTATATACCCAAGGGGTGATGCATGAAGCGTATTATCCGGATGATCCGATTCAGGACTATCCAGATACAGGCGTGTTACGCAAAGCCTTTGATATGAAATCCAGCAAACTTATTCCTTAAAGGAATTCCATATGTCAACGCTGCAGCATTTTTGGCATTCTGCATTGCACTTTGTTTTTTATTATCCATTATTTATGTCGTATTTATGGATGATCGGTGCACTGATTTTCTACTGGAAAGAACGACAGGATCCGCCGTATCAGCAGCCTGAGGCATTACCTGATTATCCTAAGGTGGCTGTACTGGTACCTTGTTTTAACGAAGGTGATAATGCCGAAGAAACATTGGGTCATGCACTTGCGCTGGATTATCCAAATTTTGAGGTCATTGCGATCAATGATGGCAGTTCCGATAACACCGCAGCCGTGTTAAACCGTCTGGCAGACCGGTATGAAAAATTGCGTGTAGTGCATTTGGCACAGAATCAGGGCAAAGCCATGGCACTGCAGGCGGGAAGCTTGCTCACCGATGCTGAATATCTTCTGGGCATTGATGGTGATGCCTTGCTTGATCCGCATGCAGCGACCTGGATGTTACGGCATTTTCTGCAGGATGAAACCGTGGCTGCGGTCACCGGTAATCCGCGAATTCGTACCCGTTCGACTTTGATTGGACGTATTCAGGTGGGAGAATTTTCCTCCATTGTTGGCATGATTAAACGGGCACAACGCAGCTTTGGTCGGCTGTTTACCGTTTCTGGTGTGATTACTGCCTTTCGTAAAAGTGCGGTACATGAGGTCGGCTACTGGTCACCTGACATGCTGACCGAAGATATCGACATTACCTGGAAGCTGCAACGGGCAGGCTGGAATATTCACTTCGAACCGAATGCCCTGGTCTGGATTTTAATGCCGGAAACATTCAAGGGTTTGTGGAAACAGCGGCTACGCTGGGCCATGGGCGGGGCACAGGTGCTGATTAAAAATATAGATGTGCTGTTTCAACCGAAACTGAATTTTTTATGGCCGCTGCTGTGTGAGCTGGTGCTGACTTTGGTATGGTCTTATTTGATGCTGTTTATGGCCGTCCTCTGGTTAATCCATTTTGTGGTTCCATTGGGTATATCGGGCATTAGTTCACCATTTTTACCCTATGGCACCGGCATGCTCTTGGGCGTGACCTGCCTGCTGCAGTTTGCGATCAGCAAATGGATGGACAGCCGTTATGAACCTTCGCTAGGCAAAAATTACTTCTGGATGATCTGGTATCCCTTTGTATTCTGGCTGATCACTCTGACGGCCAGTATCGTGGCATTTCCTAAAGTATTGTTACGCGGCAATGGCCAGCGCGCACGCTGGGTCAGTCCAGACCGCGGGATGCGTAATTCCAAACTCAATAATGAAGAAGTCATCCATGAAAAATAATCCTTTAATTATTGATTTACATCATTGCTTGCCATGGCATAAACGTTATGCATCACATACCTCTACCGCCATGATGTGGGCGGTATGGCTGTTGTTATGGCGACCGTTGTTGATTGTGCTGGGGATTGTGAGCCTACAAAAACAGCATGTGTTGCATCAGCTTTTTTCTGCCTTTGGTTTGGGCATTGAACATGGCGTGAGTGCATTATTGGCCTGTGCTGTGGGCTTGCTGCTATGGGCAAATTTTGTTCCTGCAAAAACAGTAAAGACAAGCTCTGCCAAAAATATTGCCGATTATGGACAGCATTTTGGTTTGGCTGTGGAAGAAATCGAACAGGGACGCCAGCAAAAGGTCAGCGTGGTTCATCATGATGAACACGGCAAAATCATTCATATTGAATAACAGATTTTTATCTGTATCCAGAACCAAGAAAATCCCGGGTTGGCATCCAGCCCGGGATTTTTCTATTTTATTTTATCGGCTATTTGCCCGGTACGCGCAACGCATAGCAGGCTAAACCCATACACAGTAACAGCAGCCCCAGGATGAAATGTGAGCTGAGCAGTTCATGATTAAGCCATGTGCTCCACAGCGTGGCCAGTACGGGGCAAATGATGTTCATCATCATCAGTGTAGTGGGCTTGACTTTGTTCAGCAGCTGATAATAAAAAATCATTGCCAGTACAGATGAAAATACTGCGCTATAGACAATTGCGATAGCGGTATCTAACGACGGCAGCTCATCTGGCATGTCGGAGGAGAAAAAGGGCAGCAAGCTACAATAACCCAGCCATGACACAATCGTAGCACCGGTCATCTGACTGACCGGATGGATATTTGCAGCAACCGCACGCACAGCAAATGCAGAAAGTACATACAAAAGCATGGCCACGATTTCCAAACCAATGCCAAATCTATCTAATAACAGGTTTTGCTCGTTTAAGCCCAGTGCGAAATATAAGCCCAACATACCCAATAGCAAGCCCAGCCATTGATAGGCACTAAACTTTTCACTGCGAAAAATATAAATGGCCACTAAACCCGAGACAAAGGGAGCACTACCATAAATGATTGAAATCACCGTTGAAGGTACTCTGGATGCACCTATATAGCAGAAGGCCATGGAGGCAAACAGGCCGAGAGCACCCGCGGCATAGCTGAGCAAAGCTTGCGGGTGCATCGGTACTTTGACCTTGAAGTAGGCCTGACAGGCTAGTGCAATCGGTATGGCCAAGCTAAATCGGATAAATAAACCCCACGCCCAATGAATTTCATGCACTGTCCAGACGGCTGAAAGCGGAGTGAGTGACCAAATCAGCACAACAGTAATAAATTGACCGGCTGTAGCAAAGCGTGAGTTTGGGCTAAAAGGGGCTACAACCGGTTTGGACAGTGGTGTGGGGAATCCATTTTTATTGATCGGATGATTCATCAGCTTTTTCCTTGTTTTCAGGCAATAAAAAAGGCCGCTATTGAGGCGACCTTGGGGTATTTTTTGGTTAGTGATTTATTCTAAATCATCATCAGGGTACAGTTTCCAAGGCACCTCATGTAAAAACTCCACACGTCGTGAACTGGCCTGGTTGACCTGAAGATCCCAAGCGAGGCAAGTGACAAGCGTATATTGAGCAGATGAATAAATAGGGAACATGAGTAAAATTCCTTGGCATTCTTTTTTATAACATAAAATTTTAAAAATCGTATAATTTTTATTCAAATTGTTTATATAATATAAAAATAATAATTATTTATTCATGAGAGTGACGCTATGGTGAAAATACTCTTGGGGCTATGTGTTTGCATTGGACTGATTGTCCTTTGGAAAATATTTTTAAAAATTCAGATCAATCAACATTTACAGCAATTTAGAATTAAGCAGCTCGCCGATTTAATCAAACCCGATGCGACCTCGGCACAGCCCTTATCCACAGCACAAGCGCGGGTAGATGAGGTGGAAGAATATGAACAACAGCTGTTTGATGATGTCTGCCAGATATTTTTTGAACGCCATCTGACCGAACGCAACTTAAGTCAGGCCATCGTGGTTCAAGAAGGTGTGTTAAGAAAATTGCCTGCCAAAGCCCAAACCCGGATTCGTCAGCTGGACTTGGGCGAATGGTCGATTTACTGGACTTTATATGACCAGTCTTTAGAATATTATGTCGGACGTTATGGGGTATTTTATACTCATATTGACCGTTTCGGTTGTGAGCATAAATGTGAATTTAAGGAACAGCATAGCCGTGCCTGACTGAAACTACGCCTCTTGACTTGAGTACACAAGAATAAAAATCCCTAAAATTATATGCTTTTTATACCGCTGCTTGTAATTCGGCATGGCAAACTCGTGTTGTGACTGGAGTCAGACGACACTTGGCTATTTAACCCGAATTACGGATAAGAAAACCGCTTGAAAAAAAGATGGTTAGAGCCATTTAGAAAGTTACTACACAAACCAAAGACTCTAACCACCATGTTTGATTTTACAGAAATCTTCTGTGTTAT
>NZ_VOYP01000025.1:0-45440 GCF_013420235.1 Acinetobacter sp. YH01022
CAGCAAATTTACGAGCATCAGTCGGTACGACTGGTGATTCATACGATAATGCTTTGGCTGAAACGGTGAATGGCTTATACAAAACAGAGGTGATTGAATATCTAAAAGCAGATTGGCAAGGTTTAGCAGATGTACAACTTGCGACACTAAACTGGGTAGATTGGTTCAATAAAAAGCGTGTACACAGTGCACTGGGTTATGTATCACCTTTTGAGTTTGAAGCAATGTACTATGATAAGATTAACCCGTTAGGTCAGGTGGCCTAACTTAAATAAAAAAGTCTCCGACAAACCCGGTACGGTTCAAAGTGGACAGCAGCAACATTTATGAAAAAATGATCCAGAATGATATTGGGATTGCCCCAAGTATTCTTTTTTATCGCAAGAATAAAAAGCAGAACCACATCCGTATCAACTGTTCCTTTGAAATGAATGAAACAATGATCCAAGCACTCAAGCTCTTGATTGAACAAATCTCTGAGATGTAGTAACGAGCTTAATCATCAGAATGTCGCTATTTTCAATAAAGCTTTCTAAATCTGAGGCTACACGCTTTGATTAAAGTAACATCTAACTGAAACGGACTTCTTTGCTCTTATCCTGTTTTTTATATGTCTTCTATTCTACTGTAAAAAGTATTCCCAGATCACAAAACCAATAAAAAAACCCAGAAATGAATATACAGTGATGATAAAAAATACAAACCATGCTTTATTTTTTTTAAATAAAAAATTCATCGATGCTTACTCATAACTCATATTAAATGAATATTTTAAGTTTTACATTTACGAAGTGTAGGTACAGTTTTCAAAGAAAAAATATAACAAAGCACCTTCAATTGTAAAAGTGCATATTCTAAAAGCGGACATTTTTACTTTGGAGAAACCGGACATTTCTATTTTGGAGTTACACTAGGAATTTCGCATAACCGCCATTATGTTAAATAGATGATTATTTAGTTGCAAATTTCAGTTTATGACTTCTGACATGATTAATTCTATATGAAAATCTTATCAAAAGTTGAGGGTTAAACCACTATCTAATCGAACATAGTCTTCTGATTTTATTGTATATTAACTAATTTTTAGATTTAACTTTTGTATTAATAGAAGAAATAATGAATAGTATTTTATTAGAGACTAGAATGAACTTTTCTTGTGGTATCAGTGCAATTCATCTGTTAGATGAATCACGTTTAACGAGTATTGTTAATCAGTTAAACCCAGAAGCAATGCAAAAATTAATATCATCATTAACTTCTATTGATTGGTCTGTTGAGTTAATTAAAGAATATGAGCATAAATGGGATTGGTCTAATTTATCCAGAAATCCATCATTACCTTGGTCAATCTATTGTTATTCTTACCTGAAATTGATGTGAGCTTATAGAGACAAGGTAAATTTGCAAAAGTGCCGGCTATTCAGTGTTCATTGAATGTTTAATTTAATTTATTAAGCTTGACCTTGGAGTGGCTCTAAGCCTTATACTTGGTACAAATTTTTCGATTGTTATGATGATGCGTTCTACTACATGGATTACAGTCTTGGTTGGATTGTTCATGTTCCAAAGCTTTTGGAATGTGGCGGCGGCCTTTTGTGTCCATGAACAACAGCCTCAATCACAGCAGAGTTATCATTTTGGTCATCACCAAAATACCTTGTGTGCCAGCGATAGTCGTCAACACGATCATAATGGACAGTCAGAAAACATAAAAACATTCAGTAGCGATTTAGAAATCGGTGAAGATCATCAAGATCATCTACCATCGATGACGCATTTGATTGTACAAAATGAAAAAGTAGATGTGTTTCATCCAAGCTCTGAAGTTAAAGTGAATCCACAATTTCATTGGAAAAACAGCTATCAGGCTCCTGACCTGTTTCAACAAAGCCCACCTCCCGAATTTTCCCCGCTCATGGTGGGGTAGCCTAAAACATTCCCACCACTTTTATTATTTAAATAAGTGGGAAAAATCATGTCTTCACAATCAATTATACTCTTGCGTCATAGCTTGGTTGCTTGTATATGTGCAGCGGCTATGCAATATAGCTATGCTGAAAACGTTACCAGCTTTGAATCCGCTTTAGCAAAAGTACAAAGTTACCAGACTCAAGACAAGCTGTGGCAACAAGTTCAGCAAATATCTGAATTGAATATTCAGCAAAGTCGGTTATGGCAGAATCCAAGTATAAGTTTAGAACAGTCTGGCTTTGGCTCAGGTCAAGAACAGGAATTCAATGTTGGCGTTAGTCAACCTCTAGATCTATTTGGTCAGCGTAAGCTGAACCGGGTGATTGCCAATACCTCGAATCAACAAATCCAATTGCAACAGCAATTATGGAAGGCACAAAGCCAACTGATTGTTAAATTTGCATGGTCGCAATTTGCACTTGCTGAGGTTGAGCAGTCTGCTTATTCAGTACAGTTAAAAACAAGTAAAGCCAATCTGGACAGTGCCCAGAAACGCTATCAGGCAGGCAGTATTGCCCTGGTTGATTTTGAGCGTACCCAAATTGAAGCGCTAGAAATCCAACGACTTTATCAGCAAGCGATGCTGAATAAACAAGCTGCCGGTCGTCAGCTGTCTAATTTGTGGGGGGGAGAAACATCTTCACATCTTCAATTGAATAAAACCGCTATCCCTTGGCCAGAGCAAAGTCTCCAAACTGTGCAACGGTATATTGCTGAAGGGTGGCTAGAAAAATTCTATGCCTTGAACATTCAGCAATCGGATCATCAAATTGAAAATTTAAGAATTCAGGCACGTCCCAATCCGACTTTAAATGTAGGCATGAAACGTAGCAAAACCCCTAATGAAAGCAACGATACGACTTTGGCAATCGGCGTGGCTATTCCACTGAATATTTTCAACCGCCAGCAATATGCGATCCCGATGGTCCAGCAACAGCAAATATTGCTGAACCAACAGCAGCAGCGTGAGCTGAAGCAACAAATACTCAATATTGCCAACAGCATGCATCAGCTCAAAGGTTTACGTAGCCAGTTCGATGCCACAACAGCACAAGTTACTTTGGCGACCAAAGTTCAGAGCCGTACTTTACAAGGGTTTCAGGCAGGGAAACTGTCCATTACCGACGTTCAGCAAGCAACCACCCAACTGCAGAATCTTCGATTGGGTCAATTACAAATTCTACGTCAAGCTTGGCAAACTGCCCTCGCAGCTGAGGCACTCAGTATTGGCACAAGTTATGAAGAAATTAGCCGTTCGGATGCCTATACACAACTGAATAAAAAGGCAGTCGAAGCATCGCAAAATTTAATCAATGGGGGAGCACGATAAAATGAACGCCAAGCAAAACGGAAAAATATCCCAGTCTCTCATGATTGCAATTTTGATTATGATTACGGTCTTGGTCAGTCTGGTTATTTGGTTAAGTTCAAAAAAAACTGAATCTGAGGGGCATGGTCATGATGAGGGAAATGCCGAACATTCTGATGAAGATAGTTCTGAAGAAGGACATGCTGAAGAAGGCGAAATACAACTGACCAGCCAACAAATGGTTGAACAAGGTTTAAAAGTTGCTGTTGCATCCACAGGATTGGTTGAAAAGCTGACAACCCTGCCAGGTAAATTGGTGGTGAATACCGATCAACAAGCGCATATATCGCCTAATTTTAGTGGTCATGTCGAGCAGGTCAATGTGGCTTTAGGACAGAGCGTGCAAAAAGGACAAACGCTGGCTGTACTAATCGTGCCTGAACTGATCGACCAACAGGCAAATCTGCGTATGGCACAGGTGAATCTGGATTTGGCCCGTAAAGATTACCAGCGCGAACAGCAACTCTGGTCACAGGGGATTTCTGCCAAACAGGATTACCAGCGTGCCGAAAATGCCTACCGTCAAGCGCAGATTACTGTCCAGTCCTCACAAGCACGTTTAAATGCATTAGGTGCAAGTGGCAATAACAATGGGCGTTTTCTGATTAAAGCACCGATCTCTGGGGTGATCAGTCAAAAAGATATTGTGGTCGGTGAAAATGTGCAACTGGCTAATCAGCTCTTTGTCATTGAACAGCTGAAAGATTTATGGCTTGAGTTTAATTTGCCGAATCAATTCTCAGGTCAACTGCAAGCCGGGCAAAAAATTGACTTTAAAGTGAATGATTCAGATCAAATCTATAAAGCTACTGTACAAAGCTTAACCTCTCAGGCAGATGTACAAACAGGGCGTCTGGTGGTGCGCGCAAAACTCGATGCGCAAGCTACTGAGTTGCGTTCTAATGTGTTAGTGAGAGTGTTGATTCCGGAAGCTACAGCAAAATCAGCCCTTCGGATTCAAAAGTCTGCGCTGCAAAGTATTGAAGGTGAAGACAGTATTTTCATCGTAGATTCAGAACAAAAAGGTCAAGTCCACTTAAAAGCACAGAAAGTGCAATTGGGGCAGGCTTCAAGTGATGGACAATGGCTTGAAGTGATTTCTGGGCTGACTGAAGGGCAGAAGTATATCGCTCAAGGCAGTTTCTTGTTGAAATCTGAATTAGAAAAAGACGAGGCAGGCCATGAACATTAATTCTGATCTGCCAAAACCAGAAGGTTTATTCGAACGAATCATTCAGTTTTCCATACAAAATGCGATTTGGGTGTTGCTCTTTGTCTGTACCTGGATTGCGGTCGGGGTGTATAGCTATCAGAAACTCCCGATTGATGCTGTACCCGATATTACCAATACCCAAGTCCAGATTAATACTCAAGCCAAGGGTTTTACTGCGCTTGAAGTCGAACAGCGGATTACCTATCCCATTGAAAATGCCATGGCTGGCATTCCGGATCTGGAGCTTACCCGTTCCATATCCCGTTATGGACTCTCTCAAGTCACCATTGTCTTTAAAGATGGGACTGATATTTATTGGGCCCGTCAGCAGATTAACCAACGGATACAGGAGGCGCAATCTGAGTTGCCTGCACAAATCGCACCGACGATGTCCCCCGTTTCTACGGGTCTCGGTGAGATTTATCAATGGGTACTGAAGGCAGATCCGAATGCGAAAAAGCCGGATGGAACTGCATACACGCCGATGGATTTGCGTGAGATTCAGGACTGGATTGTGCGTCCTCAACTGCAACGTGTTAAGGGAGTTGCAGAGGTCAACAGTATTGGTGGTTTTGAAAAAACCTATGTGGTCTCTCCCGATTTAAACCGGATGCAGCAACTGAATATCTCATTAGAACAACTGCAACAGGCTTTAGCGCAAAATAATGAGAACCGAGGTGCAGGTTATATTGAAGACAATGGTCAGCAACTGACGGTACGTGTACCGGGTACATTCAATGGGCTTTCTGATATTGAGAACACCATGCTGGGTAGCCCAAATGGCAGCCCAATTCGGGTTGGTGATATTGCGCAAGTCTCTATTGGGCATGATTTAAGAACCGGTGGGGCAACCTATAACGGCAAAGAAACCGTTTTAGGGATTGCCATGATGGCGATGGGTGGAAATAGCCGGACTGTTTCTAAAGCTGTGGATGCCAAGCTTCAAGATATTCAGAATAGTTTGCCTAAAGGGGTAGTGATTGAAACGGTGTACGACCGTACTACCTTGGTTGAGAAGGCGATTAAAACCGTTCAGAAAAACTTGGTAGAGGGAGCAATCCTGGTCATCATCATTCTGTTCCTGTTTTTAGGGAATATCCGTGCTGCCTTGATTACTGCCTGTGTCATTCCACTCTCTATGCTGTTTACCTTAACCGGGATGGCACAGAAAAATATCAGTGCCAATCTGATGAGTTTAGGTGCACTCGATTTCGGCATCATTGTCGATGGTGCTGTGGTGATTGTCGAAAACTGTATCCGGCGTTTAGCCCATACACAGCAACTGTTAAAACGACCTCTCACACAAAGTGAACGCTTTAAGGAAGTTTTTCTGGCTGCCCGCCAAGCACGTCGTCCTCTTATTTTTGGTCAGCTTATTATTTTGGTGGTGTATTTGCCGATTTTTGCTTTAAGTGGTGTAGAAGCAAAACTATTTCATCCGATGGCTTTAACCGTTGTTCTCGCACTGGTGGCAGCTATTATTTTATCGATCACCTTTGTGCCCGCTGCAGTTGCTTTATGGGTTAAAGGGGAGATCAAAGAAACGGAAAGCCGTTGGATGATCTGGCTCAAAACCCGATATCAACAGATATTGGATGGAGCCTATCATTACAAAGCGGTGGTTTTAACTTTTGCCATTTGTCTCCTGGTCATTACGGGTCTGCTCAGCACGAAGATTGGCAGTGAGTTTGCACCCCAGCTGAGTGAAGGTGATTTTGCGGTACAGCAATTACGTTCTCCAAGCACAGGCTTGGAAGAGTCTTTACGTATTCAGGAAAATACCGAAAAGCTTTTACTGAAAAACTTTCCCGAAATTAAAGCTATATTTGCCCGTACCGGGACTGCTGAAGTGGCGACAGATGTGATGCCACCGAATATTTCCGATGGTTATATCATGCTGAAACCACGTGAGGAATGGCCAGATTCAAAAGAAAGCCTAGATGCACTTCGAACCCGAATGGAAGCTTATCTTGCGACAATTCCCGGCAATAACAGTGAGTTTTCTCAGCCTATTGAGCTACGTTTTAATGAACTGATTTCAGGTATACGCAGTGATGTGGGGGTGAAGGTTTTTGGTGATGACATGCAGGTTTTGAATACTGAGGCTGCAAAAATCGCGAAAATCATTCAGCAAGTCGCAGGTAGCAGTGCGGTGAAAGTTGAACAAACTTCGGGTCTGCCTTTACTCAATGTAGAGATTGATAAAGCTTTAGCTGCCCAGTATGGCTTGAGTGTGAAATCTATTCAGGATGTGGTGGCTGCAAGTATTGGTGGACAAAGCGTGGGAGAGATTTTAGAAGGCGATCGTCGTTTTGATTTTGTTATCCGTCTTGGAGAGCAAGACCGTAGTGTCGCATCTGTTTCTCAGTTACCTATTCAGCTTCCAAATGGTGGCAGTATTTTATTGTCGGATGTCGCGCAAGTCTCGACCATTGAAGGAATCAACCAAGTCAGTCGAGAAAATGGTAAACGCCGAGTTGTGGTTACAACGAATGTTGAAGGGCGTGATTTAGGGTCTTTTGTTTCTGATGTACAGACACAGCTCAAAGCATACACTTTGCCAAGTGGTTATTGGATAGAATATGGCGGTCAGTTTGAAAATTTGGCTTCAGCCAAAGCACGGATGCAAATCGTGATTCCACTGGCTTTAATCACTATCTTTATTTTACTGATGGCGGTCTTTCACAATGTCAAAGAAAGTCTATTGGTCTTTACCGGGGTACCCTTTGCCTTGACCGGTGGTGTGCTGTTCCTTTGGCTAAGGGATATTCCATTATCGATGTCAGCTGGAATTGGCTTTATTGCCTTATCTGGTGTTGCAGTCCTCAATGGACTGGTAATGCTGACCTTTATTAAGGAATTAAGGGACAAATATCCAGTGCATAAAGCCGTGTGGCAAGGGGCTATTTTGCGCTTAAGACCAGTGTTGATGACAGCTTGTGTGGCTTCACTGGGTTTTGTACCAATGGCGCTGGCAACCGGAACAGGGGCTGAGGTTCAACGGCCACTGGCAACCGTAGTGATTGGCGGGATTATCTCTTCAACATTACTAACTTTGGTGCTGTTACCCGTGCTTTATCGTTGGATAAATGAAAAGAAAGTTTCTTAATCCAATAGATTAGTCGATTTACAGCAGAGATATTGGCTGTTATCCAATATCTCTGCTCATCATAAATAGAATAAGGAAAATATTTTATGTCAGAACATCATGATCATAGCCATGCGGTTGTTACTGAAGAAAATAGTAAGAAGTTAATGGTTGCCTTAGGTTTAACGACTACTTTTTTAATAGTAGAAGTTGTCGCTGCTTTTATTACCCAAAGTTTGGCTTTGTTATCTGATGCAGCTCATATGTTTACTGATGTAGCCGCTTTAGCTATTGCTCTTGCCGCTATCAAAATTGGTAAAAAAGCCGCAGATGATAAAAGAACTTTTGGCTATCAGCGATTTGAAATTTTAGCGGCTCTGTTTAATGCGGTGATGCTTTTTGTGGTAGCAATATATATTGTATATGAAGCTTATCAACGTTTTACGAATCCTGCTGAAATTCAAAGTGTTGGAATGATGATTGTCGCGGTCATTGGTTTGGTCATAAATTTGATTTCAATGAAAATCCTTTCTGCTAGTGCTGAAGGAAGTCTAAATATAAAAGGTGCATATTTAGAAGTTCTTAGTGATGCTCTAGGATCGATAGGCGTGATTATCGGAGGAATAGTTATTTATTTTACCCAGTGGATGTGGGTTGATACCGTAATCGCTGTGTTAATTGGCTTCTGGGTCTTACCTCGAACTTGGATTTTATTAAAACAAAGTATTCATATTCTGCTTGAAGGAGTTCCTGATGAGATTGATATTGAGTCGTTAAGAAATGATTTATTGAAGCTAGAGGGCGTTGAAGGGATTCATCAGTTGAAAGTCTGGGCTATATCCTCAAGAAATATTCATTTAACTGCTCATTTGGTTGCTCCGAATAGCAATACAGATCAACTCTATCAAAAGGCCTTAGAAGTTCTAAAACATAATCATAATATTACTGAAATTACGTTACAAATAGAAAATACGAAATGTAATACATTGAACCAACATAAACACTAATTTGGACTTTAGTCTTCATATAGATGTTTTGTGTAACTTTAAAGTATACCCTAAAATTACATTTTAAAAGTTCTTAAAAACATGTACCATTTAAATGTTTTTTAATCATAAGTAACATGTAACTTTGGTATTAAAGATTTATAATTTACGAAATTGTTCATTTTTATCCAATTGGGGCGTAAAAAGTGAAAGGCCAAAAAGTAGGCTATGTGCGAGTGAGTTCGGTCGAGCAAAATACGGGACGTCAACTTGAGGGAATTGAAGTCGACCGGATTTTTGTTGACCGTGCTTCAGGTAAAAATACCGACCGACCGAAATTTCAGGAAATGTTGAATTATGTCCGGGAAGGAGACCGGGTGATAGTACATTCCATGGATCGTTTTGCGCGAAGCTTAAAAGATTTGGTGACTGAAGTGGATAAACTGGTCAAACGAGGGATTGCCATCCAGTTTGTAAAAGAAAATATTACTTTTACGGCCCAATCCACCCCGATGGATAATTTGATGCTGCAACTGATGGGTGCTTTTGCACAGTTTGAACGTGAGATCATTTTAGAGCGGCAAAAGGAAGGAATTAAACTTGCCTCTTCTCAAGGGAAGTACAAAGGCCGGGTACATAAATTGAAACCTGATCAGGCTGAAGCTTTGCGACAAGACTGGAAGGAAGGGAAGTACCCTTCAAAAATGGCATTAGGCCAGGCATTTGGAATTAGTCGCCAAGCGGTATATCGGTATTTAAAAGCCGGGAAATAACTCAATTGAAATTGGCGACTATATTTAGTTTAGCTTATGAAAATCGTGAAACGTTGATTAAATAATAAGTGCAGAAAGCAAAGAGTTACTAATTTTATACAATATAAGTTTTTGATTTATAATTAATTAACTCGATTGCAATCTAGCTTTTTCAGCAACGATTTATCTTTTTTAAAATAGTATTAATTTATTTTTTTGAGAACAAACCTTAACAAAATTACAAGTTTGTAATTTTGTCGTCATTCGGATGTATATATTTACTCATTATTATAAGTAAAGATTTTTTTGGTCCAAGATATGATTAGATTCAATAATATGGGCACTGTTGCAAAGTTAGCGATGAGGCAGCCTTTTGTCTTATTCAAAGGCCTTACATTTCAAAAACTCTGCTTACCAGGCGCATTTCGCCCAGGGGATCACCATAATAAAATGCTGAGGCCTGGCCTTTGCGTAGTGCACGCATCACCTCAATACCTTTGATGGTGGCGTAAGCCGTCTTCATGGATTTAAATCCCAGCGTGGCGTTGATTATCCGTTTCAGTTTGCCATGATCGCATTCAATCACGTTGTTCCGGTACTTAATCTGTCGGTGTTCAACGTCAGACGGGCACCGGCCTTCGCGTTTGAGCAGAGCAAGCGCGCGACCATAGGCGGGCGCTTTATCCGTGTTGATGAATCGTGGGATCTGCCACTTCTTCACGTTGTTGAGGATTTTACCCAGAAACCGGTATGCAGCTTTGCTGTTACGACGGGAGGAGAGATAAAAATCGACAGTGCGGCCCCGGCTGTCGACGGCCCGGTACAGATACGCCCAGCGGCCATTGACCTTCACGTAGGTTTCATCCATGTGCCACGGGCAAAGATCGGAAGGGTTACGCCAGTACCAGCGCAGCCGTTTTTCCATTTCAGGCGCATAACGCTGAACCCAGCGGTAAATCGTGGAGTGATCGACAATCACTCCGCGTTCAGCCAGCATCTCCTGCAGCTCACGGTAACTGATGCCGTATTTGCAGTACCAGCGTACGGCCCACAGAATGATGTCACGCTGAAAATGCCGGCCTTTGAATGGGTTCATGTGCAGCTCCATCAGCAAAAGGGGATGATAAGTTTATCACCACCGACTATTTGCAACAGTGCCCGAAAATCTGCTTCTCTGTGAGAGTACGGGTTCGAGTCCCGTCGTCCGCACCACAAAGCCAAACATCCCTGCGATGATCGACCTCTGGGCGTTTGGTCGTGAGCCCGCCACCCTCGCGCTACGCTTTGCGCAGGCGTCGAAGGCGATCAGGTGCGCCCATCGATTCCGTCGAGCACCATCGCTGCGAGTTCATCGCTGGTGTGTGCACCACTATCGAGAACACGGGTTGTGCATGGAAGCCGTTCCCTTGCGGCCAAGCATCGGGCGACATTCGCTAATCGCCACTCTCGAATCTCCGCATTTCGATTCGGGTCAGGATGCATGGTCTGGTTCGCGATCCGGTGACGCAATAGGTCCTCGTTGAGCGTCAGAAAGATGTGCAGCAGCTGATCGTCGATCCGCCTTACCCCGTCGAGTATCTCAGTCAGATAGTCCGGGTGCACGAGCGTCATTGGGATGATGATGTCCTGCGAGTAATTCCTTCGAATCTCCCTGACCGCCGCGATCGTAAGTCCCCTCCACAAGGGGAGATCCTGATAGTCTCCGCTCGCTGGCATGGGGACCGTTTCTTTCACCACGAACCCGATTTCCTCGGGGTCAAAGATCAGCGATTTGGAACGCCGATCGCGCAGCCGCTTAGCGAGCGTCGTCTTTCCGGCGCCGAAAGGTCCGTTGATCCAGATTATCATTGTCGACGGCCTCTAACCTGAAGGCTCGCAAGAGCGCTCGACGGCCTCGTGCGGAGGCACGATCGGAGTGGTTCCGAAATGCTTCTCAAGATAGGTGACGCCGAACGTCACGATGTCCTGCGCGTCGAACAGGTAGCACTGAGCAAAGCCCACGACACCTTCTCGATGGCGACCGAGCTTCACGTAAGCATTTGCTATAGTTTCAACCGCATCCGGCTTTCCTTCGATAGCAAAGCAATCGAGAATGCCGTTTGAATCGTAATCCGATGCCGTTTTCCAGGCGACTTCACCGTCTCTTCCAAGCATCGGCATCTCATACGTCACCCACCGTTTGTTGGGGATATCGGCAACCGCCTCGGCGTAGTGCAATGCGGTAACGGAGTTTAGCGGCGCACCCAACAGCAGGGCCTTCCCGCCAAGGCGAACGAACCGCTCGACGGGCGATCCTTCCCCCAAGGCGTGACCGAGTTCGTGAGGCTCCGTCAGCGTTTCAGCCAGCGGACCAACCGCGACCATCGATGCATCGGGGTGCGCGCTGCGCCGCGCGCCGGGGGCTTGAACCAGAAATTGATTCAGCAGGCCGAACCCACGGTAAGTCCCGGCTGTTGCGGGATCGAACGGCAGCCAGGTACGGCGGGCTTCGTCATCCAGCCGAGCGCCATTCAGAGTCTCCTCGTAGGGTGATCGGTCCCACGACGCGTATCCCATCACAGTGCCAGTCGGCCCAACCGCGGAGCGTAACGCGGCAACGACCGTCTCCGCTCCTCCTTCGACCGGACCAATCGCTTTAAGTGAGGCATGCACCATCAAGAGGTCACCGGTTTGGACTCCGAGTTTTTGAAGCGCCTCCGTTATTGCCTTCCGCGTATGCATCGCGATATCTCCTCTAAACTGCAAAACACTATACCTATCGAGATATCACTCTACTATACCTATCGAGATATAGAGGTGGTCCCACTTGTTTGAACAACTAAAAGCGTATTTATAAGTGATATTCCGCTCTAGTTAAGCCACCTTGTTTTGTTGGGGTAGCTGATCATAGTAAAACTCATTTGGTGTCATTTTGTCTAGACTCGAATGAGGTCGTTTCAAATTATAAAACTCAAAATATGCACTTAATTGCTTTTTCGCATCTGTGACACTGCTATAAGCTTTGAGATACACCTCTTCATATTTAACGCTCCGCCATAATCGTTCAACCATCACATTATCTACCCATCGACCTTTACCATCCATACTGATTTGAATGCCATTTGATTTCAATACATCAATAAATGCATCACTGGTGAACTGACTGCCTTGGTCTGTATTCAATATTTCAGGTGATCCATATTTTTCAATCGCTTCATTTAAAGCCGAAATACAAAAATCCACCTCCATACTAATCGATACCCTATGCGCAAGTACCTTGCGGCTATGCCAATCAATCACAGCACATAAATAAACAAAGCCTTTTGCCATAGGGATATACGTTATATCCGTAGACCACACTTGATTACTGCGCTGAATAGCCAACCCTTTGAGCAGATATGGATATTTACGGTGAGCTTGATTAGCCTGGCTTAAATTTGGTTTGCAATATAACGCCTGAATACCCATTTTCTTCATTAAAGTACGTGTATGACGTCGTCCTATATGATGCCCTTGACGATTCAACAAATCACGCATCATACGACTGCCTGCAAAAGGATATTGCATATGTAATTCATCAATACATCGCATCAGCTTCAGATCTGATGAGCTAACAGGTTTTGGGCGATAATAATAACAACCACGGGAGACTTTCAGCAGCTGAGCTTGCTTAGATACTGAAATCTGAAGTGAGTCGTCGATTAACTTTTGTGGTTGAAGCGGCCCAGTTTCTTCAACACACCTTCTAAAAAATCAATTTCTAATGCCTGCTCACCGATTTTTGCATGTAACTTTTTAAGATCAATGGGGGGTTCTGATGGAGCTTTTGATTGATCGAAAGCTTGCGAGGAAGCTGAGATCAATTGATTTTTCCAGTCAATAATTTGGTTTTGATGAACATCAAATTCAGCACTCAATTCAGCAAGTGTTTTTTCTGCTTTAATCGCAGCAAGTGCTACCTTAGCTTTAAAATCATTTGAATGATTTCTTCTTGGTCTACGTGCCATAAAATACTCCATATATTGATGTTTATAACATCATTTGAGGAGCAGAATATCACTTATAGGAGTTGTTCAAATTTACGGATCCATCTCTAAATTTTGTTCTAAGTTTCATCATTAGCTTATAAAAAAACGGCCTCAATCAGCCGTTTTTATTGCTGAAATTCTAAGGTGATAATGGTGACCGAGATGAAAAGGAAAAATCGAAGTCGAAGGGTTAGAACTAAAAAACAGATCGTTTTTTGAGCAATTTAAAATATTGAACTGTCAGAGAAATGTCAAGAAAGGTAATAGGTAATTGTATTTAAAATGATTTTAATTTTTGATGTTCTGATAAGGGCTCAATGAAATCTGATAGAGATTAATTCAGGTTTAAGCGCTAAGATAATCCTATCTTTATTCTGTTTATTGATAGCATGCTTAAACTGATCTATTACGTTCCTGAATCTCATCTTGACTCCACCAAAAATGCCGTGTTTCAAGCAGGAGCAGGGGGTATAGGTAACTATGAGCATTGTGCCTGGCAGGTTTTGGGTACCGGACAGTTTAAGCCAGTGAAAGGGGCGAATCCCTTTATTGGTGAACTGGATAGCCTAGAACAGGTAGCAGAATGGCGGGTAGAAACGATTGTGACTGAAGATCAGGCATCTAATGTGGCAAAAGCACTTAAGGCCAGCCATCCGTATGAAGAGCCTGCATTTGAGTTTGTTCAGATAGTAGCTATAAATTATTGACGATATTTGATTTGTGAAAGGGTGACATGGATGTCACCCGCTAGCCAGAGGTTCAGGGATGAACCTTCTGGCTAGCAAAGGGTTTTGGTTACCTTACGGAATATATTCCTCACCTTTCAAAGTAACGCGTAAACGCCTACACAAATTAAAAGTGAGTTATGACAGCTTACGAGGCTGTGCCGATTTGCAATTAAAATCAAACCTTCTGAACAAACAGCTCACGATCAAAGCGATACTGCGGGAAGAACACACCATCCGCTGCACGTTCACCGGCAGCAATCACCATGACTGGATATTGCTGATCATTCAGATTTAAAATTTTATTGACCATCGGTTCATCAAAGCCTTCCATCATGCAGCTGTCAAAGCCATAAGCACGTAAAGCTAAAACCAGGTTCTCACATGCCAAAGCCGTGGTCTTGCTTGCCCAAAGTTTTGCATCTGCCGGGTTAAAAGCAGTCACTGGCAATTGCTTGTCTAGTGTACGTACAACTTTGAAAGCCACTTTCTTAAAGTTACCTATTGCATTGAAGTAACCAGTTTTATAATTGTAGGGAATAAATTTGTAATACTTCTGCACAGCAGCAGGCACTTCAGAAAATGGAAACTCACTGATATTTTTCTTTGCCATCTCTTCAATACGGTCGGTCCTTGCCACGCAGACAATCAGTTCAGCCGCAGTCTTTGCAGCCAATTGACCTAGACAGGCTTTTACCAACCGCTTTTTCTTGGTAGGGTTTTGAACCACATAAAAGGTCCAAGGCTGTAAATTGGATGAGTTCGGTGCAAGTAAAGCCAGATCTAAACATTCATCTAGCACTTCAGCAGGAATGGCTTTGTCAGTAAATTTTCGTACTGAACGACGACTCTGCACGACTTTCTTAAAGTTTTCGACATCAATATCTTGTGGGGCTGGCTCAAAGTAGCGTTTCTTTTCAGTCTTGACTTGGCTGGTCATAGATAGTGCGTTCCGTAACAATTTTTATTTGATGTTGGGGTAGAAATGAAAAAAACCACCAAGCAATAGTAAATTACTTAGTGGTTTTTTATGTATCTTTCAATTAATTAAATTGAGCGAAATCCGGTTTACGCTTTTGCATAAATGCTGCGACAGCTTCTGCCATTTCCGGTGAAGTTACGCGCTTCATAAAAATCTCGGCTTCGTTATCAATACAGTCAATAATTTCCTGCAGATTATGTTTCATTAAGGCTTTGGTTTGCTTGATCGAAGCGAGCGGCAGTGCTGCTAAAGTTTGTGCTTGTTTCAATGCAGTTGCATATACATCATCTTCAATGCTATTCACAATTCCAGCACTTAAGGCTTTGTCGCTATTAAACTTTTGTGCAGTAAACAGCAGCTCAGCCGCTTTATGGTAACCCGCTTGCTGAATCAGCAATTTGCTCGAAGCGCCTTCAGGCGATAGACCTAAGCTCACAAATGGAATCTGGAACAGGGCGGTGTTATCGCTATACACCAGATCAGCATGCAGCAAAATCGTTACTCCAATGCCAATCGCCACACCACGAACAGCAGCAATTAACGGTTTGGAAAATTTTGCCGCAGATTTTAAAACCACAAATGGAGGCGCATCACCCGCTTTGCCTGCCAGTGGAGTTTGAATAAACTTCATGAAATCCTGCATATCGTTACCGGCACTGAAGTCGGCATCCTCACCACGTAAAATCACCACGCGAACGTCTTTATCCTGATCGGCTTCATCCAGTGCCTGGGCAATTTTTAGATACAGTTCACCGTATAACGCATTTTTAGCTTCAGGACGATGAATGGCTAAGGTCAGTACGCCATTGTCTAAATTCGCATTTAAATGTTGATGTGGTTGTTGAATACAGCTCAGTGTCATCGTACTATCCTTGCTTTAAAATTTAATTTGATTTTATGGCAGTTATTATGTCGCATATTTATTTTGGCGGCACAACTCACGAGTCATAAAAAACTTGATTTGTTATGAACTATACATTCGATTATCTGGTTTTCATTGGTCGCTTTCAGCCTTTTCATCTGGCACATATGCAAACGATTAAAATTGCATTGCAGCAAAGCCAAAAGGTGATTTTGGCCTTAGGTTCAGCACAAAATGAACGCAATATTAAAAATCCGTTTAGTGCTGCTGAACGTGAACAGATGATCTTGTCCAATTTTTCAGAAGCGGACCAGCAGCGGATCAAGTTTGTGCATGTGATTGATGTTTATGATGATCAAAAATGGCAACAACTGGTTAAATCTCTAGTAAAAGAAGTTGCTGAACCAGAAGCCAAAGTCGGTTTGATCGGTCACTTTAAAGATGAATCTTCTTATTATCTGAAGCTGTTCCCGGAGTGGGAGATGGTGGAACTTGCCAGCCTGGTCGGGGCAATTTCAGCAACGCCGCTGCGTGAAGCCTATTATCGTGGTGAAATTATCGAATCTGCTTTGCCGCTCGGCACCAGTGAGTTTTTACACAAATTTCAGAATACCTCCACTTATCAACAATTGCAGCACAAATACCTGACACAAGATAAAACCAATCTGGAACAATCTTAAGTAAGCTACTAGGTCGAGGCAGAACATTGCCACGATGCAGGAGTGGATAAGATGAATATCCAAACCACATTGCACAGTGTCCTGATTGTCGGTGTAATCCCTTTGGGTATCGTCGCACAGGTCAATGCACAGGAATGGACACTGACTCCACAAAGCTATGTGGGCTTTGAGGTAAAGTCGATGGGCTTTTCAACCGTAAAAGGCAAGTTTGAACAGGTTCAGTCCAGTATGCGCTTTGATCCTGCAGCACCTCAGAATGCCTCGGCACGGTTTGTGATGCAAGTAAATAGCCTAAGCTTGAGCAAGCCTTCACTGAAAAATATGATTTTAGGTGAAGATTTATTTTATGCAGAGAAGTACCCAACAGCGACTTTTAACAGTCATGAATTTCTCGCTTTGGGGAATTATCAATACAAGATCAAAGGTGATCTGACCCTGCGCGGTATTACCCGGCCGGTGATCCTTGATGCGTCCCTAGAAGCCAATCCATTTGATCCACAACTTATGAATGTAGAAGCTACAACTATGGTTAAGCGTAGTGATTTTGGCATGAAAAAGGCATTTGGCGGCATCGGGGAGAAAGTCAATATTGAAGTATCTGGGCAATGGCAACGCAAATGAGCAGTAGGATTTGCCACAAAATATCTGCTGATTTCCATTTTTTAATTCATCTGATGTTGAGCCTTTTCCAGCAGGTCAATCGTCAATTGTTGCAGTAGCACAGATTGCTGCTTCCAGTGATGCCAATACAATTTCATCTCGGTTTTAGCATTTGGCATAATTTCAACCAGTTTCCCGGTTTGAAGATCATCACCAATTTGATATTCCGGCACCAAACCGAAGCCTAAACCCAAATGTACTGCTTCTACAAATGCAGTGGAGGAGGGAATAAAATAATGCGGATAACTTTGCTGATTTAATCCAAACAAGTTCAGAATCACCTGATGATGCATCAGATCTTTGCCATTAAAAATAATGGCTGGGGCATGTCTTAAGGCATCGCGGTGAATACCATTTTTAAACCACCTTTCTACAAAGGAAGGTGTTGCGACCATGCGATAAGTCATCTGTCCCAGATAATGTACTTCACAGCCTTTCATGGCTGTGGATTCAGTCGAGATGCAGGCATTAACCAAACCGGTTTCAAGCAGTTGATGGGTTTGGGTCTGGTCATCCAGAGACAACTTCAGAGCAATTTTATGCTTGATTAATGTGCTTTGCAGAACTTTGAGCAGCCAGGTTGATAAAGAGTCAGCATTGGTGGCAATACTGAATTGATGAAACTCATGCTGGCTGGATTGCCCCATAAATTGTTGTAAAAGATTCTGTTCACGTAGACGTTGATGCTGTAGATGTTCCAGCAGCTTTTGACCGGCTTGCGTGACCCGACAAGGACGTTCGCGCAGCAATAAAATCTGTCCCAAATCTTTTTCCAAAGCCTGCACCCTTAAGGTTACCGCTGATGCAGTAATACACAGTCGCTGTGCAGCTTCATCAAAACTGCCGGATTCTGCCACAGCAAGAAAAGCTTCGCAGGATTTACTTGAAAGCATAGGGTGCTACCTAAGAAAAACTGAATTAAATTGATATTTTCTTAATCATACTTAATTTATGCTTCAAGCTGGGATAATGCAAGACACGATTTTTGAATGATTTTTAAGTTTTATTGTGTATGTTAAATAGTGCCTTACATGGTTTTGTTATGGGTTTAAGCCTGATCGTCCCGATTGGCGCACAAAATGCTTTTGTGTTGAAACAAGGTTTAAAACAGCAACATGTGTTTGCCATTTGCCTGTGTTGTGCCTTGTCTGATGCGATATTGATTTCATCCGGAGTGCTGGGCTTTTCAGAGCTGGTCATGTTGCATCCGTATTGGCTGAATATTGCCAAGTATTTCGGTGCAATTTTCTTGCTGATATATGGAGCACAACATTTTTATCAGACCTGGAAGGGTGAGCAGCGTTTAGATGTCAGTCAAAACGAAGCACCTTCTTTATGCAAGATCTTGTTCATCTGTTTAGGCTTAACCTGGCTGAATCCACATGTCTATCTGGATACGGTGGTATTATTAGGCTCGATCTCGACACAATATCCAGACACGCAACTGTATTTTACCTTGGGAGCAATCAGTGCCTCATTCCTGTTCTTTTTTAGCTTGGGCTATGCAGCACGCTATTTGCAACCGATTTTCCAACGGCCACAAGCCTGGAAAATACTGGATATGTTGATTGGCTGTGTGATGTGGTCTATTGCCATTTCCCTATTAAAATAAGTGAGCGGAACACAAAAGAAAAAGGCATGAGCAATACTATTTCTAGTTAAAAATCATGCCTTTTAATAATGAAAAATTAAGCTGCTTGAAGTGCTTTTAAGTCTTCCAGTACCTGTTCGGCATGTCCTGCAGCTTTTACTTTACGGTATTCTTTGACCAGTTGACCGTTATGGAAAATAAAGGTGGAGCGCTCGATACCCATCACTTTTTTACCATACATGTTCTTTTCTTTAATCACGTCAAAAAGATTGCACAGCACTTCTTCTTTATCGCTAATCAGGTTAATAGTCAGATTTTGTTTTTCAGTGAAGTTCTGATGAGCTTTCACCGAATCACGTGAAATCCCAAGAATGGTGGTATTTAAGGCATCAAACTGGTCTTTCAGGCATGAAAAACCGATCGCCTGTGTAGTACAGCCCGGAGTAGAATCTTTAGGATAAAAATAAATAATCAGCCATTCGGTTGATATTTCAGTCAGGTTAATTTCACCGGTTGTGGTCGGGAAGGCTTGATTCGGCAGCGTAATAGCAGACATGGCTTCATCCTTATAAAGTCGAATTTGTCATATTGATCTTAAGTTTATGCTGCCATGATAGCGAATTTAACGATGTTTATGCTGAAGTAGGAAAGGTAATTTTCACAAATAAAAAAGCCTGCAATTATGCAGGCTTTTATTCAATCTAAATCAACTTATTTTTTAGGTTGTTGAGCAGATTTCATTGCCGCTTCACTTAAGCTTTTAAGCTTGCCAGTAAGTTCTGGTCCAAAACACGCTTGCAGATCTTTATTTTGTTTTTGCACAAAAGCTAAAGTTGCAGGACTTTTCTTCTGGTTAATGGTGCTTTGGATTTCCCATTTTTGTGCGTTGGTTAATTTACCATCTGCTTCCACTGCACATGTACAGTATTTGCTTACTTCAGCAGAAGTAAGTTTTTTACCTTTAGCAGTTTCTTCTTTACAAACATTAATTAACGCAGATTTTACATTGGTGCTTTTATAAGCTTCCTGAAGCTTATTTGTTTCGGCTGCATTTGCAGCAGTCGCCATCAATGCGACTGCAGAAACCAATGTAGAAAGAATAATGTTTGATTTCAAATTTTTCATTTACTGTACCCTATTATGACGGTATATAACGTGTCGGATCTACGATACCTGCATCAGCAAAACCTTGTTTACGTAAGCGGCAACTATCACATTTGCCACATGCACGTCCTTGGTCATCTGCCTGGTAGCAAGACACTGTTTGACTGTAGTCTACGCCATGTTCTATACCTAAGCGAATGATATTTGCTTTGGATAAATGTAACAAAGGTGTTTCAAATTTAAGCGGTTTACCTTCTACTCCAACCTTGGTGGCCAGACGTGCCATGTTGGCAAAAGCCTCAATAAATTCAGGACGACAGTCTGGATAACCCGAATAATCAACGGCATTGATGCCAATCACAATGGCTTCTGCACCAAAAACTTCGGCCGCTGCGAGCGCATAGGAGAGAAATATTGTGTTACGTGCTGGAACATAAGTTACAGGAATACCTTCTTGTTCATGTTCTGGTACGTCAATGCTATGGTCTGTTAACGCAGAGCCACCCAAGTTACCCAAATCGATATTAATCACACGATGTTCTACACCAGCACGCTGGGTTAATGCTCGAGCAGCATCGAGTTCAGTGGTTGAACGCTGCCCATACATGAAACTTAAAGCAATACATTCATAACGTGCTTGCGCCCAAGCCAAACAAGTCGTTGAGTCTAAGCCGCCAGATAATAAAACTATGGCACGAGGGCGCATATTAAAGTCTCCAAAAAAATAAGTAACAACAAAAATGGATTAACGACCGGTTTCATCATTCCAGAGCAGTTTATGTAACTGTAGCTGGAAACGGACAGGGAGATGGTCATCTAAAATCCATTGAGCTAAATCACGTGCAAGTTGAGGTAATTTCACCGCACCTTTTTCTATGGCAAAAGCAGGAGAGAACCAGACGTTACTGACTTTATCGGCAAGCTGGAATTGTTCAACCTGCTGTTTTGACCATTCATAGTCTTCACGGTTACAAATTACAAACTTGATCTGATCGTGTGGGGTTAAAGAATCAAGATTACTAAGCAAATTTCGTGCAACTTCTCCAGAAGTTGGCGTTTTTAAATCCAGTACTTTGGAAACTCGCGGATCAACCTTGGATACATCCAAAGCTCCACTGGTCTCGAGCGACACTTCACAGCCTAAGTCAGCTAAACGCTGCATCAGGGGCAGGGCGTTAGGCTGTGCCAATGGTTCACCACCGGTCACACAAATATAGGGTGTTTTAAAATCGAGTGCAGTTTGAATAATGTCGTCTAAGGACTGGCGTTCGCCACCTTCAAAGGAATAAGTAGTATCACAATAAGTACAACGTAACGGGCAACCGGTTAAACGGATAAATACGGTCGGTAATCCTGCAGCGTTGGCTTCACCTTGTAATGAATAGAAAATCTCCGTAATACGTAACCCCGCAGACGGATCGGTAACAGGAATAGCGGAAGATCGAAGAGTACTCATAACAACATAATCCAGCTCAGGATAAATAACACAGTATAAAAATAAAAATCCCTACGGCTATTGCTAACCGTAGAGACGAGGAGCGGCTGAAGCTCCGAGGAACAATCAATGTTCCGCAAAAGACTACATCTTAGTCTTCGCGCAATAAATCGTTCAGGCTAGTTTTGGCACGGGTTTTCGCATCTACTTTTTTCACGATTACAGCTGCGTACAGGCTGTATTTACCGCATTTAGATGGCAGGCTACCAGAAACAACTACCGAACCTGCAGGTACACGGCCGTAATGGATCTCGCCAGTTTCACGGTCATAAATTTTGGTGGATTGACCAATGAATACGCCCATTGAAATCACAGAACCTTCTTCTACAATCACGCCTTCCACGATTTCAGAACGTGCACCAATAAAGCAGTTGTCTTCAATAATGGTTGGGTTGGCCTGAAGCGGTTCAAGTACACCACCAATACCTACACCACCAGACAAGTGAACATTTTTACCAATTTGTGCACATGAACCAACAGTTGCCCATGTATCCACCATGGTACCTTCATCCACATAAGCACCAATGTTCACATAAGAAGGCATCAAGACCACGTTTTTCGCCTGGAATGAACCTTTACGAGCAACAGCAGGAGGTACTACACGTACACCAGCAGCTTTAAACTGTTCTTCAGTCCAGTCAGAGAATTTAGTATCGACTTTGTCATAGAAACGAAGATCACAAGCTTCCATTGGTTTGTTGTCGTTTAATTTAAATGATAACAATACCGCTTTCTTAATCCATTGATGAACAACCCATTCACCGTCGATTTTTTCAGCAACACGTAAAGTACCATTGTCCAGGCCAGCAATGACTTCCTCAACTGCTTGACGGATTTCAGCAGAGCAATCGGCTGCTGTGAAATTCGCACGGTCTTCAAACGCTTGTTCAATGATTGTTGAAAGCTGAGACATGATCTTCCTTCCAGAAAAAAATTTTTAAGATTTTACACTATATTGAGATATAAATAGATGAAAAAGTGGCTTTGGATCGGAATTAATTATGAAAGATGGGCAAAATGGGAGCGAAAATCGGCTACACAGATAAATAAACAAAAAAATGATTTAATAATCAAAAACAAATAGAAAATGTATCAAAAAATAACAAAAACTAAGCAAATTTCGAATAAAAGTTGAGCAATTAATATTTTATAGTTCTAACTATTAGATAGAAAAGCACTAATGACGAAATAGAAACCTTTTTGAGGAGATCTACAATGAAAACTTTAGCTACGCTTTTAGCAGTATCGGTATTGACCTCTGTCGCCGGAACAGTCATGGCAGCTGATGATGCAGTCGTTCAAGATGGTTATGCATTTGAACGTAACCAGCTTATTCCAACTAGTGTCCGTGCTGAAGTAGGTACAACCGGTTATGGTGGTGCATTACTGTGGACTGCAAACCCATATGTCGGTTTGGCATTGGGTTATAATGGCGGCGATATCTCTTGGTCTGATGATATCTCGGTCAATGGTTCAGACTATGACATTGATATGGAGAATAAAAATACCTATTTGAATGCTGAAATTCGTCCTTGGGGTGCAAGTGAAAATAGATGGGTGCAAGGTCTATATATGGCCGCTGGTGTAGCCTATTTAGATAATGAGTATGAACTTGATCGCCGTGTAGGTGCGGGAGAAGGTTTTACCATTAACCATACAGACTTTGTAGCGGGTGCAGATGGCGCTCATATTAAAGGGACCATGGATTACAAAAATGACATTGCTCCATATTTAGGCTTAGGATGGGCGCCTAAGATTAATAAAAATTGGGGCGTATTTGGTGAAGTCGGTGCTTACTATGCCGATAATCCAGATGTTAACTTACAGTTAGTCAGTGGTGGTGCGGCTGATAACCCAACACGCGGTTCACTGGTTGACAATATTGCAGCTGATGAAACTAAAATTGCGACTGATGACAAACACAAATGGCTTCCTGTAGGTAAAATCGGTGTAAGTTATCATTGGTAATAAAATAGTAGTCTTTAAAAAAACGAGCTTCGGCTCGTTTTTTTATTTTTAGACAATGCAGCTATTTTTGCTAGAAGCGGTAACGGAGCTTAAGGCCATAAGCAACAGCCTTGTTATGGTTTACTGAAGATAACATACCAAACAGACTGCATGAACCCTATTGATTTTGCTTAACTTTGGCTTTGTTGAGTCTTTATACCCGCGACAATAAATACATTAGAGTACATAGGATAAAAACTACCGATACCCAAACTATAAAGCATAGCTGACATCTGTGGCAAAAGCTTGATCGTAGATGAGCCCAAAAGACCAGTGAGTGTGAGTTTGCAATTTAAATGCAACATTTGAAATATAAAAAGAATGGGCAAAATTTGGGGTAGAAATTTAAGTAAATGTTGAGGGGGGTATTCTGGTTTGGCTGAAGTGTTTTACCTGAAATATTGGCATCTACAATGGCCGTTGAGAACTCGGCTTAATAATCCGGCTGTAAAAAAGAGGTAATGGATTGGTTAGAGCTTTCCAGTGCTGCAGTATGTAGAGGTCGCTAGTCATGAAAACACCAATACTGAGACCAAATGCCTTAGCTTATATAGATATCCCCATTCAATTTTTTCTTTTGTGATTTTATATAGAATGAGCAAGTATTATGTGAGGTTTTTATGTTTAAGTGATTGAAAAATTAAATTATTTTTATAAATCTAGTTTTGCAACGACAGATGAATTTAAAAAGGGATATTTTTTATATCCCTTATTTAAAAAAATCATGAAATGCTTATTCTTCTGGATAAGCTACTTTTTTCAGGGCCTTAATGTCGGCTTCTGGCGAGCAGAGTGAAATAAACTCATAACCATAACCGCGCAGCAAATGACCTTTGCGCACTGCAATCCAGGTAGTATTTACCCCAAAGATATCGGTTGGAATCTGTTTGAGTCGATAGTCACGTTCAGCATCATAAGCGACATTGTTGACAATACCGACGCCCATATTCAATTCAACATAGGTTTTGATGACATCTGCATCCAGTGCTGACATCACAATATCAACATCAATACCTGCCTCTTCAAAGGCTTTGTCAATTTTAGAACGACCTGTGAAACCGCCATGGTAGGTGATAATCGGATATTGCGCCAAGTCTTCCAGCGTAATGTCTGTCTTGTTGGCAAGTGCATGGTTTTGCGGGGTAATAATACTGTGCTGCCAATTATAATAAGGTACGCTGGCCAGGTTCTCCTCAGTAGTTAGCGACTCGGTTGCAATACCAATATCTGCTTCACCTTGCAGCAACATTTCGGTAATTTCAACCGGGCTGGCCTGTTGCAGAATCAAATGAACTTTTGGAAATTCTTTTTTAAACTGGTTCACAATCGGCGGCAAGACATAACGCGCCTGGGTATGCGTGGTTGCAATGGTCAACGTACCTTCATCGACGCGGTTAAAATCATCTGCCAGACGTTTAATATTGTCTGCATCAACCAGCATACGTTCCACAATCCCGAGTAAAGACTGGCCAGGTTCGGTCAAGCCCAGCAAACGTTTACCTTTACGGATAAACAGCTGTACGCCCAGTTCATCTTCTAAATCTTTAATATGCTTACTGACGCCAGATTGTGACGTATAAAGTGCTGCCGAAGCTTCAGTTAAATTAAAGTTTTGTCTAACAGTTTCTCGAATAATTCTTAATTGTTGGAAATTCATAATGCTGTTTACCCTAAAGAGGATGGGGCTGTTTTTGCCCCATCTATTTGTTATTAAGCGACGTCATTGGCAAACAGGTGCAATCCCGTTGGACTTAACCACACTGTTTGATTTGGTTTAAATTGATGTAACTTCGCTTCTTCAGAATTAAGCGAAATTTCAATTAAATTGCCCTGACGATCTTGAAGTTCAGCAATAACCTTGCCGGCAATCCAGATTTCACGCAGGAAAGTGGCCTGAATGGCATTTTCTTGCGGTGTTGCATGAATGCGTAATTCATTTGGACGGGCAAAGGCAATCACGTTGCCTTGCGGAGCATCTTTCACCTGCGGTAGTTGCAGACGGTCGTCACCAATCTGGATAATGCCTTGCTGGTTTTGACCTTCGAAACGGTTGGCCTGACCCAGGAAGTCGAATACAAACGGTGTTGCCGGTGTTTCATAAACTTCACGAGGTGAACCAATTTGCTCGACATTGCCTTTGTTCATCACCACGATTTGATCGGCTACTTCCAGAGCTTCTTCCTGATCATGAGTCACGAAAATTGAGGTGATATGCAATTCATCATGCAAAGTACGTAACCAGCGACGCAGCTCTTTACGCACTTTGGCATCGAGTGCGCCAAAAGGTTCATCCAGCAATAATACACGAGGTTCAACCGCCAAAGCACGTGCCAGGGCAATACGTTGACGTTGTCCGCCCGAGAGTTGTGCAGGATAACGGTCGGCCAAAAAGCCCAGCTGAACCAGATCAAGCAAACGGGTCACACGTTTTTTAATTTCAGCTTCTGATGGTCGGGTAGAACGAGGGCGCACACGTAAACCAAAGGCAATGTTGTCAAATACCGTCATATGACGGAACAAGGCATAATGCTGGAATACAAAGCCGACTTCACGTTCACGTACATGCACATTGGTTGCATCTTCGCCCTCAAGAATCACCTGACCGCCATCTGCCGATTCCAGCCCTGCGATAATACGCAGCAGGGTGGTTTTACCGCAGCCAGATGGGCCGAGTAATGCCACCAGCTGACCATCGGGAAAGTCGAGCGAGATATTTTTAAGTGCATGGAATGCACCAAAGTGTTTTTCAATATTTTTAACTTGAATACTCATGATGTCATTCCTTAAGAAACTGTTGAATCTTCATTACGTTTGTTTTGTTTTTCCTGGCGCACTTCTACCCATGTTTTCAAGATCAGGGTCACAATTGCCAGTAAAGCCAGAAGCGATGACACTGCAAATGCCGCACTAAAGGTATATTCGTTGTAAAGGATTTCAACATGTAGCGGCAGGGTATTGGTTTCACCACGAATGTGACCCGACACCACCGATACTGCACCGAATTCACCCATGGCACGGGCATTACACAGAATCACGCCGTAAATCAGACCCCATTTAATGTTGGGTAAGGTCACTTTCCAGAAAGTTTGCCAGCCTGAAGCACCCAGTACAATTGCCGCTTCTTCTTCCTCGGTCCCTTGCGCTTCCATCAGGGGAATCAGTTCGCGCGCCACAAAAGGCACAGTAATAAATACGGTTGCCAGTACAATGGCAGGAACGGCATACAAAATTTTAATGTCATTGTCCATCAGCCAGCCGCCAAGCCAGCCTTGAGTACCGAAAATCAGCACCAGCATCATGCCTGCGATAACTGGAGAAACCGAGAAAGGTAGATCAATAATGGTGGTGAGAATGGATTTGCCACGGAAATTAAACTTCGCCACCGACCATGCGGCTGCTACGCCAAACACCACGTTTAATGGCACGGCAATTACAGCGGTCAATAAGGTCAGTTTCACCGCAGACAAGGTGTCTGGATGCACCAGTGCCTGAAAATAAACACCAACCCCCTGTTTAAATGCTTCAACAAAGACCAGAATTAAAGGCAGAATCAAGCAGCTTAAAAAGAAAATCAGCGCAATCGTAAGCAGTAAATAACGAACCCAGACCGGTTCACGCGTCGCATCGCGGGACTGTAATTTCTCAGCCAAAGCATTGCTGTTGGTGATTAAACTCATCGTGCTGTTCTCCCGGTACGTTTGCTTGCCCATGCTTGGAGCAAGTTAATCAGGAATAAAATCGCGAATGACAGGACCAGCATTACCACAGCAATGGTGGTTGCACCGGCATAGTCATATTCTTCCAGACGGGAAATAATCATCAATGGCGCGATTTCAGTTTCAAATGGCTGGTTACCTGCAATAAAGATCACGGAACCATATTCACCTACACCGCGTGCAAATGCCAATGCAAAACCAGTCAGTAGTGCTGGAAACAGAATGGGTAGGATAATTTTGCTGATAATCTGAAAACGGTTCGCACCCAATGCCGATGCTGCTTCTTCAAGTTCGGTTTCAAGATCACTCAGTACAGGCTGTACGGTACGTACCACAAAAGGAATACCAATAAAGATCAGTGCCAGAGTAATCCCGATCGGGGTATAGGCTACTTTAATTCCGATTGGTTCCAAATACTGACCGATCCAGCCTGTAGGTGCATATAATGAGGTTAGGGCAATACCCGCCACCGCTGTAGGCAGGGCAAAGGGTAAATCGACCAAAGCATCAATAATGCGTTTACCGGGAAAACTGTAACGCACCAGGCACCATGCCAGTAACAAGCCAAACACCACGTTGACTAAGGCTGCAATTAGGGCAGCGCTAAAACTTAACTGCAAAGATTTTAAGATACGTTCTGAACTTAAAATTTCCCATAAACCGTCCCAGCCTATACCTAGCGATTTGATAAACACCGCAGATAATGGAATAAGCACGATTAATGATAGATACGCTAGGGTAAAGCCTAGAGAAAGACCAAATCCTGGCAGCACTCGGGATCGCTGCGACATGATGATTCCTTAAAAAGAGCGACTACTGACCAATAAAGTCAGCGAAAATAAAAGTTTAATTCGGCACAAGCATAATTTGCAGGGTTTAAATTGCAAATTTGAAAAAGCACTTGCTATCATCAGTAAAATTGATATGTTGCAGCACATTTTCTGAAATTAAATAATCATAAATTTCAGGAAAAGGCCCAAAACCGGAAGCAACATTAATATGTCCAACCTGACCCAGATTAACCGGATTAAGTTCCCACGCCTTTGCAAGTTGCTGGGCATCTTCAAAATTTAACCAGGGATCGTTTTCACTGATCAGTAAAGTCGTTGGCACGGCAATTTTCAGCTGATGAAAATAGCATTGGTAATCTTGCTGGCTATCACGTGAAAAACCGGCTTCGCCAAAACGGGCAGGATTGGCAGGTGCAACCAGAATCAAATTTTTAATTTTTTGATTGAGTTCCGGGTGCTGGGCTAAAGCTGCCACAGTAGTTAAACAACCAAAACTATGCGCGACAATCTGGATGCTGCCCTGAATAGGCGTCACGGTCTTTACAAACTCGGCAATCCAGTTTTGTAACACAGGGGTGTTCCAGTCCTGTTGTTGCACACGGGAGCATGACATGAGTTGTCGTTGTAGCCACGACTGCCAGTGTGCGTGTTCACTGCCACCTACGCCTGGAACAATTACGGTATGAATCATGTCGATGCTCCTGTTTATCGAATGCGATTATTTTGCACTATTGGCTTTAACAATTTGGTCAAATACACCGCCATTTTCAAAGTGCGCTTTTTGAACTTTGCTCCAGCCGCCAAATTCCTGATCGATGCTGACCAGTTTTAAGGGCTTGAATACCTTGCTGTATTGCGCCAGTGTTTTTGCGTTGCGTGGACGGTAAAAGTTTTCAGCCGCAAGTTGCTGGCCGCGTGGCGAGTAAAGGAAATTTAGGTAACCTTGAGCCAGGTATTTATTGCCTTTTTTCTCTGCATTTTTATCTACAATCGCCACGGGTGGCTCAGCCAAAATAGACAGAGATGGCGTGATAATTTCAAATTTTCCTGGCTGTTCACGAAGGGCTAAGTGAGCCTCGTTTTCCCAGGCCAACAGCACATCACCAATGCCACGTTCTGCAAATGTTGTGGTTGAACCGCGTGCGCCAGAATCGAGAACCTTGGTGTTTTTATAAATTTTACGCACAAATTCTTGGGCAGTTTTGTCATTGCCACCCGCCTGGTGTTTTGCCCAGGCCCATGCCGCTAAATAGTTCCAGCGTGCACCGCCAGAGGTTTTAGGATTTGGTGTAATAATGCCTACCCCCGGCTTAACCAGATCACCCCAGTCCTTAATGTGTTTTGGGTTGCCTTTACGTACTAAAAATACGATGGTAGAGGTATATGGCGTTGAGTTATGTGGCAGCTTCTTTTGCCAGTCTGCAGGTAACTGTCTGGTTTTTTCCGCAATTACATCAATGTCGGCAGAAAGTGCCAAAGTCACCACATCGGCATCCAGCCCATCAATGACCGCACGTGCCTGTTTGCCAGAACCACCGTGTGACTGCTTGAAGTTAATTTTTTGTCCGGTACGGCTTTCCCAGTATTTGCTAAAATTTTTGTTCACGTCTTCATAAAGTTCGCGTGTTGGGTCATAAGAGACATTGAGAAAATCTTTCGCTGCAGCACCTAAAGAAATGGTAGATATAACTGCTGCTAAAACTCCAAGTTTCAATTTTGCCGAAATGCTCATGCGAACCTCAATATTCTTAATGTGTTTCATTACAGGGGTACAGAATAGCTATATTCTTTATGCATAAAAAATAATAAAAAATGAATTTTATATGAATAAAAAAGATAAATAGGGCTGGATTCATAAAATAAGCACCAGCCTTATGAATAAAACTGATGCTTTGTTTGCTTGACTGAGATTATTTGGTGCTATTGGCTTTTACGATCTGGTCAAATACGCCGCCATTTTCAAAATGTGCTTTTTGAACTTTGCTCCAGCCGCCAAATTCTTTATTAATGGTGACCAGTTTCAAGGGTTTGAATACGGATTTATGTTTTGCCAGTATTGCTGCATTGCGCGGACGGTAGAAGTTATTGGCAGCAATGGTTTGACCTGCAGGTGAATATAAATAGTTGAGATAAGCTTTGGCTAAATTCAGGTTGCCGTCTTTCTGTGCATTCTTCTCTACAATCGCCACAGGGGGTTCAGCCAAAATAGACAAAGACGGTGTGATAATTTCGAACTTGCCCGGTTGTTCACGAATCGCTAAATGAGCTTCATTTTCCCAGGCCAGCAATACATCTCCAATGCCACGTTCAGCAAATGTCGTGGTTGCACCGCGTGCACCAGAGTCGAGGACCTTGGTGTTTTTATAGATTTGACGTACGAACTCCTGTGCTTTGGCATCGTTACCGCCTGGCTGATGTTTCGCCCAAGCCCATGCTGCCAGATAGTTCCAGCGGGCGCCACCAGAGGTTTTAGGGTTTGGGGTAATAATGCCGACATTATTTTTGACTAGATCGCCCCAGTCTTTAATGCCTTTCGGGTTGCCTTTATGTACCAAAAAAACGATGGTAGAGGTATAGGGGGTAGAGTTATTCGGGAATTTTTTCTGCCAGTCTTTTGGAAGCAAATTTGAGTTTGCTGCAATCGCATCGATATCTGCTGCAAGTGCCAACGTCACCACATCGGCACCCAGACCATCAATCACGGCACGTGCCTGTTTGCCAGAACCGCCGTGTGACTGTTTAAAATTAATATCTTGGCCTGTGGTTTTCTTCCAGTATACAGCAAACTCTTTATTGTAGTTTTCATACAATTCACGCGTTGGATCATAGGAAACGTTTAAAAAGTCTTTTGCCAGTGCAGTAAAAGACGTTGCTGAAATAAGAGCTGCTAAAACCCCGATTTTTAGTGAGCGCATTTTGCTATCCTTTGAATTATTAATGTTTTGTAACGGAGCCAAGCATAGCGTCATCTTTTTTGTTGAAAAAATAATAAGAAACGAATTTGATATGAATAAAAAAGCTATCAATTAAGCGCCACTATTTTTAAACTAGGTCATCATTTGCAGGATGTTTGTTATGCCATGTTTTAAGAATGCACGGGAAATAAATGAAGTGTCATTACAGGACCGTGCTTTTCATTACGGAGATGGCTGTTTCACCACGGCATGTGTTCGGCATGGCAAAATTGAACTTGAAAGCCTGCATCGGGCACGGCTACAGTTAAGTTGTGAACGGCTGATGTTGCAGGCAGATTTAAGCTGCATTGAAAAAACTTTGGCTGTATTGCAGCAGCAGTTTCTTGAACTAAATGGCACATTAAAAATCATCATCAGTCGCGGTGAGGGACAACGCGGCTATAGCCTGCCTGAGCATCCGGCAGATGTCTGGGTGTTTTTTTATCCCCAAGCAGTCGATGATTTTCAGATAGAGAAAATTAAATCTGGGGTGTTACAGCAAGCCTTGGGCTTGAGCATGCCGGCTTTGGTGGGATTAAAAAGCCTGAACCGTCTGGAACAGGTCTTATTAAAACATGAAGCCGATCAACATGGCTGGGCTGAAGCTTTAGTGACCGATGTACAAGGCAGTGTTGTTGAAGGCGTAAGCAGTAATTGTTTCATTCGTTTAAACAATATCTGGATTACACCAGAACTTCGCTATAATGGCGTGCATGGGGTGATGCGGGCCGAAATTTTGTCCCGAATGCAGCAGCATGGTATTCACTGTGAACAGCGGTTTATTGAAATGGAAGACATTGCAAAATTTGAAAGCCTGTTTTTTTGTAATGCCTTAAGTCCCATGAAAGCTGTGACTGAACTTAACCGGCAACCGTTGAATATTCAGCCGTGTATTGAACTCTTTAATATCCTTCAATTGAATCAGATTCATTAATATGTCTAGCAAAAAGCAAAAATCGAAAAATAAAACTGCATCAGGATTTCCTTTAAAAGGCATCCTTATTTTAATTGCAGGTCTGACGGTATTATTTGCAGTTATCTTGGGTGCCAGCTTGTTCAAGTCCTATCCGGTGCAAGGTGAAAAGCAAATGCTGGCGATTGGAGAGGGTGACAGTTATTCAGGCTTTATTGACCGTCTAGCTCAGCAAGATAAAGTCAGTTTTCCTATTATCCTGAAGCTTTATCAAAAAATCATGATTCATGACAGCATGAAAGCTGGCGTTTATGAAATTCGTCAAGGCATGTCGGTACGTGAAGTGCTGGAACTGGTCTCGAATGCTGAAAATGCACAGATGAACCGCATTCTGGTGATTGAAGGTACGACCTTTAAACAGTTAATTGAACTTCTAAAGAAAGATGATTTAGTCACTAAAGAAGTGTTGAATCTTCCGCAAGATCAAATGCTAAAAGCCTTAGGTATTCCATTTAACCATCCCGAAGGGCTGTTTGCACCAGATACCTATTTCTTTGCCAAGGGTGAAACTGATAAAAAGATTTTGACTGATTTATATAAACGCCAAATGAAGGCTTTGGATACTGCATGGGCCAATCGTGCCAGTGGTTTACCTTATAAGGATAAATATGAAGCGCTGATTATGGCTTCTATTGTGGAAAAAGAAACCAGTCTGGATCATGAGTTAAATCAGGTATCGGGGGTGTTTATCCGTCGTCTGCAACAGGGGATGCGTCTGCAAACCGATCCAACTGTGATTTATGGTATGGGCGACCGTTATAATGGCAATATCACGCGTAACGATTTGCGTACACCTACACCATATAATACCTATACCAACAATGGCTTACCACCAACGCCGATTGCATTGCCAAGTCAAAAAGCGATTGAAGCTGCCATGCACCCGGACAATTCCAGAAATATCTATTTTGTCGCCACGGGTAATGGTGGGCATAAATTTAGCGCAACTTTGGATGAGCATAATCGTGCTGTGCAAGAATATCTAACTGTCATTCGTTCAAAAAATTAAGGAGTGGGGATGTTTATTAGTTTTGAAGGCACTGAAGGTGTCGGGAAAACCACACTCATTGGTAAAATTTATGATTATCTGCAACAGCAAGGTCATGAAGTGGTACTGACGCGTGAGCCGGGTGGCACACCAATGGCAGAACAAATCCGTTCCCTGCTGTTGTCAGTCAACCATGAAGAAAGCATGTCGAATGACACAGAACTGCTTTTAATGTATGCGGCACGTGCACAGCATTTACAGCAGGTGATTGTTCCGGCATTGAAGGCAGGTAAGACCGTACTGTGTGACCGTTTTACTGATGCCAGTTTTGCCTATCAATGTGCAGGCCGCGGCCTAAGTAAAGAAAAATTACAGTTATTGAATGCCAACTTTGTCTCGCATATGCCGAACGTTACTTTTTGGCTGGATGCCCCGACTGAGTTGGGAATGTCACGTGCGCGTGCACGGGGTGCATTAGATCGCTTTGAGCAGGAGAAAGCCACATTCTTTGAGAAAGTACGTTCAGGCTATCAGGAGCTTTGGCAACAGCAGGGGGAACGGATTAAACGTCTGGATGCCACCCAAACACCAGAACAGGTATTCACTCAGGCACTCGCGTGTTTGCAATCGGTGTAGTCATCCCCAGCAATTGGGTTTAAATGAAAAATCTTCTATAGTGGCTAACATTATGGAAGATTTTTTTTATAAACAATGAAAAGTAATAAAGTCGAAATTATTGAATTTTTGCAATGTGAATTTCCGCAAAGCCTGGAAAAATGCGAAATAGAAACAGTCACTGAAAAAGGAGCCACCATCTTATATCATGAATACTGCTGATTTAAGACCGGGTGGAACGGTATCAGGGCCGACCATGATGACCGCTGCTGATTATGCACTGTATATTGCCATACTGGGTGAAATCGGTATTGTGGCCTTGGCTGTCACGACCAGTTTATCCATCAATTTTTTAAGAAAACCGACGGCAGCACAGGATATTCGTGCGGTCTGTCAATTAATGAAAGTGGGCAAGGCTCTCATTGTGGGTGATGTATGGTTATATTCCATCAAGTTAGATGAGCCGATTGCACATGCAGTGGGGACTTATTCCATCCCACCCCGGCAATAAACAGATATCATGCCAATTGAAAAAGCCGAACAAAGATGTCCGGCTTTTTTATTTAGTCTACACGGGTTTAAGCATCTACATTGACCAACGGAGTTTCCACCTGGAAGTTGGGTGGAGTCAGTACCGTTTTACGCAATTCAGGCCCAAGCTCCGGATAATCCAGAGTGTAATGCAAACCGCGTGATTCCTTGCGTGCCATGGCACAGCGCACAATCATCTCTGAAACCAGTACCAGGTTACGCAGTTCAATCAGGTTTTTGCTGACATGGTAATCCTGATAATATTCAGTGATTTCACGCTTCAACATTTCGATACGATGTAAGGCACGTTGCAGACGTTTAGTGGTCCGGACAATCCCGACATAGTTCCACATGGTCTGACGCAGTTCATCCCAGTTTTGCAGAATAACGACATTTTCATCCGGATTCATCACTTGGGAATCATCCCAGCTTGGTGCATCAGGAGAAACATAATCTGGATTGAACAGGCTTTCTATATGTTTGGCTGCACTCATGCCGTAGACAAAACATTCTAAAAGTGAGTTACTCGCCATCCGGTTAGCACCGTGTAAGCCAGTATAAGAGGTTTCACCAATAGCGTATAAACCTTGAAGGTCGGTCTGGCTGTTTTCATCGACCACCACACCGCCACAGGTATAGTGCGCCGCAGGAACCACAGGAATCATGTCTTTGGTAATGTCGATGCCAAGTTCTAGTAAACGGGCATACAGGGTAGGGAAATGTTCTTTCACAAACTCGGCTGGTTTATGCGTGATATCCAGCCAGACATGACGGATACCCAAACGTTTAATTTCATAGTCAATCGCACGTGCCACAATATCACGCGGTGCCAGTTCAGCGCGTTCGTCAAAACGCAGCATAAAACGTTCACCATCAGGCAAGCGTAAATAAGCCCCTTCACCACGCATGGCTTCGGTAATTAAAAAGGAGCGTGCTTGCGGATGATACAGGCAGGTTGGATGGAACTGGTTAAACTCCATATTGGCAACCCGGCAACCGGCACGGTAAGCCATGGCGATACCATCACCGGTCGCAATATCCGGATTGGAGGTATACAGATAGGCTTTCATTGCCCCACCACATGCCAAAGCGGTAGAGGGTGCCAAGAATGTATGGACTTTTTCAGTCTTTTCATCGAGCGCGTATAAACCCAACGCACGATTTTCTTGATCTTTCAGGCCGAGTTTTTTTGAAGTAATTAAATCAATGGCAATATAATTTTCAAAAATAGTGATGTTTTGCTTTTCACGGGCACGTTGCACCAAAGTGGTTGAAATGGCGCGACCTGTCGCATCTGCAGCATGGATGATACGGCGTTGGGAGTGACCACCTTCACGGGTTAAATGCAATTGTTCCTGTTCATCTAAGGTAAATTGCACGCCATGTTTTAGCAGAAAGTCGACCGAAGGTTTGCCGCCTTCTACAGTCTGCTTGACCGCTTCACGCTCACATAAATGTGCACCTGCAATCATGGTGTCATCAATATGCTGTTCAATTGAGTCAGTTTCATCTAAAACCGCCGCGACACCGCCTTGTGCATAAAAAGTACTGGCTTCGGTGAGTGCCGATTTGGCCAAAACAGCAATATTGAAATGATCTGGTAATGATAAAGCCAGGCTTAAACCTGCACCACCACTGCCTACAATGATCACGTCAAAATGATGTGTTGTATTTAAATTAGACATGTTCATCAGCTAATTTGAAAAAAGTTTGCTAATAACACCCCTTTTTTCATCAAAAAACAAGAGCTAATATGCTAATGTATGATGAGAAAAAGTAATAAAGCAACAAACTTTTAAGAAAGATTTAAGCTGTTGTTTATACAAATATAATCAAACATATTATTACCCAAGACAGACATGTTTTATGCTAAATACTGTTTACGCATACTTATAATGAATGGAGTGAATGCTTTATATGAACAATCGCTATATAAAAAAAGGAATGTATGCTGCTGTATTCACCATGGCAGCGATGCAAACACAAGCAGCTTCTTCGGTAGACTTTTCCAATCTGGTTGAACAGGTCAGCCCTGCTGTAGTGAGTGTCAGTGTCGTTAAAAAAATGACTCAGGAAGAGCTGATTCAACAGCAAATTCCTGAAATTTTGAAACGCTTTTTTGGCAATCAGGTGATTGTTCCACAGCAACAGGCTCAGCAAGAGAAAACCGCTTACGGCAGTGCATTTTTTATCAGTAAGGATGGTTATCTGTTAACCAATCATCATGTGGTTGAAGATGCATCTAAAGTGACCATTATGTTTAATGACCGCCGTGAGATTGATGCCACCATAGTTGGAAGTGATGCGCGTACCGATGTGGCGCTACTGAAAGTCAATGGTTCCAATTTCCCTGAACTGCGTACAGGCAATGTAGACCGGCTGAAAGTCGGTGAGCCGGTACTGGCTATTGGTTCACCTTTCGGTTTTGACTATTCTGCATCTGCCGGTATTGTCAGTGCGAAAATGCGTAACATGATGGGCGAAACCTCGGTGCCCTTTATTCAAACCGATGTGGCGTTGAATCCGGGTAACTCAGGCGGTCCCTTGTTTAACCAGAATGGTGAAGTGGTTGGGGTAAACTCGCGTATCTTCAGCGGTACTGGCGGATATATGGGCCTGTCATTTTCCATTCCGATCGATGTGGCGATGGATGTGGCAGAGCAGCTGAAAAAGAATGGCAAGGTCACCCGTTCATATTTGGGAGTGATGTTGCAAGACATCGACCGTAACCTTGCTGAATCTTATAACCTGTCCAAGCCTGAAGGTTCATTGGTGACCCAGGTCGCTCCCAATTCCCCGGCAGCCAGAGCTGGCTTTAAGGCGGGTGATGTGATCCTGAAATATAATGGCTTGCCTATTTCCAGAACCTCTGATTTGCTCAACTACTTAAACCGGACTTCACCAAATCAAAACATTCAATTGCAAGTTTTGCGGGATGATAAGACTCGTAATATCTCGGCAACATTGATGACTGCACCGGACGACACACCGGCACCGGTGGAACAGGCAGCACAAAATAAAGGTCCTGTTTTGGGGGTGACGATTCGTAATTTGACTGCCAGTGAACAATCCCAACTGAATCTTAAAGGCGGTATTCTGATTCAAGAAGTCAAACGGGGAGGGATCGCATCACAATCCCGTATCGCTGTAGGTGATATCATTACTCAAATCAATAATAAAACCATTTTGAATAGTAATGACTTTATTAAGACAGTATCCGAACTGAAAAAAGGTTCAATTGCACGTGTTTCTATTATTCGTCAAGATCAGCGCGCAATTTTAGGCATGCGTATTGAATAGCATGAATCCATCGAACAGAAAACCACTCTACAGCTGAGTGGTTTTTTATATTTTGCAATTTTACTGCGATACAAAATTACGTAGACTGTGTAGCCTTGAAGGTCATTTTTTGCATAGTGTAAGGGTCGGTAAAATAGATGAGCACAGTTTTTGATTTGGAAATCACCGTTCAAGCAAAAGATATTGACAGTCTGGGACATGTAAATAACGTAGTGTATATGCACTGGATGCAGGATGTCGCTACTGCACATATTGAGGCCCTGGGTTTGGGGCTGAATGAATACATGGAACTGAAGCATGCCATGGTTGCGGTAGAGCACCATGTGCAATACCGTAAAGCGGCATTTGAAGGCGAAAAGATTATCTTGCGTACCTGGCTGGATGATATCAATGCCTTGTATTCTTTCCGGCAATATGTGTTTTATCGTCCCCAAGACCAAAGCGTTTTATTTATGGGGAATACCAAATGGGCCTGTGTGGAAATTGCCACAGGTCGGCCAAAACGCATGTCTCCCACTTTTAGCCAAGCCTACCAGCCGATATCGGAACAGGTGAATCCGCTGGATTTTAGTCAGTATGATGCGATGGCTTCAAATTGAGTACATGACTACAATCCGGTTTTATTTTGAAAATAACTGTCAAAGCGAAAAACGAACTCATTATTTAGGATACATTGAAAAATCCATCTGCTATAATCCTACGCAATTTCTATTCAGCTTTTGCCATGCATTAACTATTGGTTGCATGGCGTGTTTTTTTCTCAAGGTAGCCCATGGCGCAAGCTAAAAAATCTGTTGATATTAAAAACATTCGTAACTTCTCGATTATTGCGCATATCGATCATGGTAAATCGACACTGGCAGATCGCTTTATTCAAACCTGTGGAGGTTTGCAAGATCGCGAAATGCAGGCTCAGGTTCTGGATTCTATGGAATTGGAACGTGAGCGCGGTATTACCATTAAAGCGGCATCAGTGACGTTGTATTATACTCATCCGAACGGTCAAGAATACCAATTAAACTTTATTGACACTCCAGGACACGTGGACTTTTCATACGAAGTATCACGTTCGCTTGCAGCATGTGAAGGTGCGCTTCTGGTTGTTGATGCTGCGCAAGGGGTTGAAGCCCAGTCTGTAGCAAACTGCTATACCGCGATTGAACAGGGACTCGAAGTTTTACCAGTACTCAACAAGATTGACTTGCCGCAAGCTGAACCTGAGCGTGTGATCCAAGAAATTGAAGACATCATCGGGATTGAAGCAACTGATGCACCGACCTGTTCAGCGAAAACAGGTCTTGGCATTGAAGGCGTACTTGAAACGCTGGTGAATGTTATTCCTGCACCTACAGGTGATCGTGAAGCACCGCTACAAGCCTTGATTATTGACTCATGGTTTGATAACTACCTCGGCGTAGTGTCTTTGGTGCGTATCAAACAGGGGCGTGTGCGTAAGGGCGATAAAATGTTGATTAAATCAACTGGCCAATCGCACATCATTACCTCGGTCGGTATCTTCAATCCTAAACATACTGAAACAGGCATGCTTGAAGCGGGTGAAGTTGGCTTTATCATTGCAGGGATTAAAGATATTTTTGGTGCGCCTGTCGGTGATACCATTACCCTTGCGACTACTCCTGATGTTGCAACTTTACCTGGTTTCAAAAAGGTTAAACCGCAGGTGTATGCGGGTTTATTCCCGATTGATTCAAGCGATTTTGAACCGTTCCGTGAAGCACTTCATAAACTGCAAATCAATGACTCGGCATTATTCTTTGAACCTGAAAGTTCAGATGCCTTAGGTTTTGGTTTCCGCTGTGGCTTCCTTGGTATGTTGCACATGGAAATCGTACAGGAGCGTCTAGAGCGTGAGTACGATCTTGACCTCATTTCTTCTGCGCCAACCGTAATTTACGAAGCCGTGATGAAGAATGGTGAAACGATCTATATCGACAGTCCATCAAAAATGCCAGATGGTTCAACGGTAGAAGATTTGCGTGAACCTATTGCAGAATGTCATATCCTTGTACCACAAGAATACTTGGGTAACGTGATGACCTTGTGCGTGGAACGCCGTGGTGTACAAAAAGACATGAAGTTCATGGCGAACCAGGTTTCAATTACCTTTGAAATTCCAATGGCCGAAGTGGTCATGGATTTCTTTGATAAATTGAAATCATGTTCGCGCGGTTTTGCCTCACTCGATTACAACTTTATCCGTTTTGAAAGCTCATCGCTGGTGAAGGTTGACGTCCTTATTAATGGCGATAAAGTTGATGCCTTGGCCATGATCTGTCACCGTCAGGATGCACGTCACCGTGGTATCGCCCTGGTTGAAAAAATGAAAGACCTGATTCCGCGTCAAATGTTTGATGTGGCGATTCAGGCTGCCATCGGTGCGCAAATTATTGCCCGTTCAACTGTAAAAGCGATGCGTAAGAACGTATTGGCGAAATGTTATGGTGGTGACGTATCACGTAAGAAAAAACTTCTTTCTAAACAGAAAGAAGGTAAGAAGCGTATGAAGCAGGTGGGTAGTGTTGAAATCCCGCAAGAAGCGTTCCTTGCTGTGTTGAAAGTAGAAAGATAATAATAGAGGTCATATAGCTCATGGATTTTGATTTTAATTTAATTCTCGTTCCCGTCACGCTGATTTTTTTCTTGGTGTGGCTACTGGATAAGTTTGTTTTCAAACAAAGACAAACCTTAGGTAAGGGGAATGAAAATTTCATTATCACATGGGCATATGACTTCTGGCCAGTCCTGGCAGTGGTTCTGGTGCTGCGTTCATTCCTGTATGAGCCGTTTAACATTCCGTCCGATTCTATGGTTCCGACCTTGGAAACGGGGGATTATATTCTGGTCAATAAGTTTAACTATGGTGTGCGTCTACCGATTGTCAATACCAAAGTCATTGACGTTGGTGAACCGGAACGTGGCGATGTGATTGTGTTCCGTTATCCGCCACAACCGACCATCAGTTATATCAAACGTGTAGTAGGTTTGCCGGGAGATCATATTGTTTATGATCATGGACAACTGATTATCAATGGACAAAAAGTGGCGAAAGTTCCAGTGGAATTTAGCCGAGAAAAAGATATTCTCGATACACCAACTTCAATTTACCATCAAGAAACATTAGGCAAGCATACCTTTAAAATGCGTGAGCTTGAAGGTGTAAATGTGGCCCGTCAGGCCCCCTTTATCAACTATGTTGAAAATGGTAAATATTCATCTGAAAATGGTTTATATTGGGAAGTGAAAGTACCTGAAGGTCATTACTTCGCGATGGGGGATAATCGTGATCAGAGTGCTGACAGCCGTTTTTGGGGCTTCGTTCCGGAACAGAATCTAACAGGTCGTGCATTTTATATCTGGATGCATAAAGAACCTGGATTTAAATTACCGTCGTTTAAGCGCAACGGTGCAATTGATTGAGCATGATTGGAAAAAATAACAAATGCGTAAAAATCAACAAGGGGCATCTTATATTGCAGTTTTAATTGCAATCATTGGCTTTGCTTTCTTAGCAAAAATTGCCATCGCTGTTTGGGCACCGTACTGGGATGATCGGGTTGTAGATAGCCAGATTACAGAGTTGCTGCAAAGTAGCCCGGCCGATACCGATCCTTCAAAGTTTGCAAGTCAGATGAGTCAACGTTTAGAGATGAACAATGTTCGCGATCTTAAATTTGATGAAATCGCTCAGGTGACCAATATTGATGGACTGCAAGTGAAAAAAGAGTATGAGATAAGAAAGCCGTTCTTACTCAATATAGATTTAGTGTTAAAGTTCGAGAAAAGTTTTGATCAAAGGTCAGTCCAAACTAAGTGATATGCGCTTAGTCAACCGTATCGGTTATCAGTTTAAACAACCTGAATTATTGCAGCTTGCACTGACCCACCGATCGGTTAGTCATAAAACTAACTATGAACGTCTGGAGTTTTTAGGCGATTCATTGTTGGGGATGATCATTGCCCATTATTTGTATCAAGCCTATCCGCATGAAAATGAAGGGCGTTTAACGCGTATGCGTGCCACACTGGTTCGTCAGGAAGCATTAGGCAAAATTGCAAACGATTTGAAACTCGGTTCGTGTTTAATTCTCAGCACGGGTGAGTTGAAATCGGGTGGACATCATCGCGAATCTATTCTTGCTGATACTGTGGAAGCGATTATTGGTGCAATTTATGTTGATTGTCACGATTTAAATGTCTTGCAAGACATCGTGCTAAAATGGTACACGCCATATTTAGACCATATAGAACCTACAGACCAGCTGAAAGATCCTAAATCACGCTTACAGGAATATTTACAGGCACGTAAAAAACCTCTCCCTGTTTATGACGTTGTAGATATTCAAGGCGATGCTCCGAATCAGCATTTCAAGGTGGAATGTACGATTGAAGGCTTGCCTGTATTGTGTGGTGAGGGTTCAAGTCGTCGCTTTGCTGAACAGGCAGTTGCGGCAGATATCTTAAAACAATTGGAGCAAAAGTCTTAATGACTACTCATTCCGATCACATCGATGCTGATCACGAACCGCAAGACGGCGGTAACGATTTAATTAATCAATTCTTCAGTTTACAAGGAACGACGATTCCTTCGGACTTTAAAAGTGGCTTTGTTGCGATTGTAGGACGCCCGAATGTGGGTAAATCTACCTTGATGAACCATTTGCTGGGTCAAAAGCTTTCAATCACTTCACGTAAACCACAAACTACGCGCCACAAGATTGTGGGGATTGATACCCGAGAAAAATCTCAGGCAGTCTTTGTGGATACGCCGGGGATGCATAAAAAAGAAGTACGTGCCATCAATAAAATGATGAACCGTGCCGCTCATTCTGCACTTCGTGATGTCAATCTGGTGCTGTTTGTGGTTGACGCGCAAAAGTGGACGCAAAACGATGAACTGGTGCTGGAAAAACTGCAAAATGCAGAAATGCCGGTGATTCTGGTCATCAACAAGCTGGATACTTTTGAAAACAAGAATCAGGCCTTACCCTTGATTCAGGAACGTGCAAAGTTAATGAATTTTGCCGAAATCGTACCGGTATCGGCTTTACGTGGTGCCAATCTGGAACATTTGCGTAATACCATCGAAAAGTATTTGCCATTCCAGCCGCCACTCTATTCACTGGATCAAATCACCGACCGTTCAGAACGCTTCCTTGCTTCGGAAGTGATTCGTGAAAAAATCATGCGTCAGTTAGGTGAAGAGCTGCCGTATGATTTGACCGTGCAAATTGAATCTTTCAAGACTGAAGAAGCGACCATTAATGCGAAAACAGGTCGTCCAAAAGCGGCGTGTACCTATATTGATGCCACCATTTTTGTTGACCGTCCTGGTCAAAAGGCCATCGTAATTGGTGAAAAAGGTTCTAAGCTGAAAAAAATTGGTATGGATGCGCGTGCTGATATGGAAAAAATGTTCGAACAGAAAATCATGCTGACCCTTTGGGTGAAAGTTAAAGGTGGCTGGTCTGATGATGAGCGTGCATTAAAAAGCTTGGGTTATAGTGATATCTAAAATCTAGGTTTTACTTTGAAAGGAGCTGTAATGATGAAAGTACTGACTGTTGTGGCATGTGTATTGTTCCTGCAAGGCTGTATTTACAAGATTGTTACGGTTCCTGTCAAAGTGGCTTATAAAACCACTAAAGGCGTGGTTAAAGGTACGGCAGCTGTGGTGGGTGCCGTCATTCCAGATGGGGATGATGAAGAATCTGATTCTGAAAAGAAAAAGGATTAGACTTAAGCCTGTATGCGCAATGAAACCTTGCATGGTTATTTAATCCATCATCGTAAATACCGTGAGCGCAGCCATATTGTGTATCTGTTTACTCAGGAGCATGGTCGCGTGGATGGAATATTAAGACAAACGCCGCCGCCACAATATCAACCGATTTGCCTGCAAGCTTCGGGTAAATCTGAGCTGAAAAATTTTACCAAACTAGAAATTGTCAATCAGCCGATTTTCTTTTTTGGCGATGCCTTCTTTTCCGGTTTCTATCTGAATGAAATTATCCTGCGCTTGTGCCCGGTTGAAGTGGAAATGCCACAAACCTTTGTGCAATATCATCAGACCTTGCAGCAATTGCAACAATTGGCACAGCAGGAGTATCCTGATCTTTTTTTAAGACAAATCTTACGTCAGTTCGAGCATGCACTTTTAGAAGAACTGGGCTATGCACTTGATTTTACAGTGGATGCACAGCAACATAAAATTCAGGAATCACAATCTTATCTGTTTCAGCTCAATGATGGTTTTATTCCTACAGTACAACAATCACGTTCGACTTTATCTGGACAGCAGATTCTTTCGATGCGTGATTATGAAAAGGGTAGGGATTTTAATCCTGAACAGTTACAATTGTTGACTAAGCTGTATCGGCAGATCATCACTGCACTTTTGGGCGACCGACCGCTGAAAAGCCGTCAATTGTGGATTCAAAACACTCAATCTTAATTTTAAACATAGTTAGGTAATTGTTATGGCTGCATTACTTGGTGTAAATATTGACCATGTGGCGACTTTGCGACAGGCGCGTGGAACCACTTATCCAGATCCGGTAAATGCTGCTTTAATTTGCGAACAGGCCGGTGCAGAGGGTATCACCCTGCATTTACGTGAAGACCGTCGCCATATTCAGGATAATGATGTACGTCGTATGCGTCCTGTGCTGAAAACGCATATGAATCTGGAAATGGCTGTGACGGCTGAAATGGTGGAATTTGCCAAGGAAATCAAGCCTCATCATGTGTGCTTCGTTCCAGAAAAGCGTCAGGAAGTGACCACTGAAGGCGGTCTTGATGTGGTGGGTCATTTTGAAGATGTTAAAGCAGCGACTCAGGCCTTGTCTGCTATTGGCTGTGAAGTGTCTTTATTTATTGATGCTGACTTTGCCCAAATTGATGCAGCTGTCGCTTGCGGTGCACCTACCATCGAGTTACACACAGGTGCTTATGCCGATGCTGAAACTGCAGAAGCTCAGCAGTATGAACTTGAGCGTATTGTTAAAGGTGCGGAATATGCTGCATCTAAAGGTTTAATTGTGAACGCCGGGCATGGTTTGAACCTGAAAAATGTCACCCCAATTGCTGCAATTCCACAAATTCATGAGCTCAATATTGGTCATTCCATTATTGCCGATGCAGTATTTGTCGGTTTGGCCCAAGCTGTTCAACAAATGAAAGCTGTGATTAAAGCAGCACGTTAAGATTTAAGTTTAAAAGTTATGTCGACAACCCATTATGATGATCTCATGAAACCTGTGATTGGTTTCCTGGGATGTGAAACGCCAAAAGCGTGGCTAGATGAAGCTGTGAATAACCTAGAGTTGCTCATGCAGGATCATGCCAATTGTGAAAAAAAAGCCGCTGGCACAGCCATGAACCTGATGTTCCGCTACAGCTTTTTTACCGATTTGCAGGTCAAGCTGGCACAACTGGTACGTGAAGAAATGCTGCATTATGAGCAGGTGTTGGAATTTATGTCCAAACGCGGGCAGGAGTGGAAAGCAGTGAGTGCAGGTCGTTATGCAGGCATGTTGCGTAAGGAAATCCGTACTTATGAACCTGAAGCTTTAATCGATGTGCTGATTATCGGTGCTTTTGTGGAAGCACGTTCCTGTGAGCGTTTTTATGCACTTGCGCCACTGGTTGATGAAGAGTTAGGACGCTATTATCGCTACCTGCTTAAATCTGAATCACGCCATTATGAAGATTATCTGGCACTGGCCTTAGATGTTGCCAAAACATCTAAAATGAAAGATCCGGAAGAAGACATTCAGGGGCGCATCGAGCATATTCGTGAAGTAGAAAAGAATTTAATCTTCTCCGAAGATGATATTTTCCGTTTTCATAGTGGTGTGCCGCGTCAAGCTGTTTAAATACTTTTGATCTAACAAATCCTCTATTCAAATAGAGGATTTTTTATATCTTATGATTTATTAGATCTCTTGCGAAAGTCATTATTGAAAATTTATCCGGTTTACCAGTGCAGCGATTAAGTTAATGCGTAAACCGAATCTTTTCCGTCTATTTCGATAGCGTTCACTTAATATTCTAAATGTTT